>CAYVXD010000111.1:0-13696 GCA_964454265.1 uncultured Candidatus Sumerlaeota bacterium
CTTCAGCTTCGCTCAGGATAAACTCCGTGAAGGATCTCATTATTAAGATTCTTCGCTCTCCGCCTACGGCGGCTTCGCTCAGAATGAGCAGTCGGTGTTATAGAAAACTCCCCGACTGCTCATTGTAACTAGCTTCTCGATTTTCCTTGCAGTTGAATCACACTTCGGATCAATCACACACAACCCATTCATTTCGCTTGTCAACACGGCGGCCGCTAAGAATTGGCAATTCTTTGAATGACCACCCGAGGGTCACGGCGAATCTTTTCGCTGGATCAAAAGGGCAGAGAAACTAAAGGTTCATGTGGGTCATAGACCAGAGCGACCTGCTTGGGCGTACGCGCTTGCTCTTCGAAAATCAGGAGTACATTTTCGCGTTCGAGCCACGGCTCAGGCAAATAGTAATCCGCCTGAGGGCCAATCTGCCAGTAGCGGCCGATATTATGACCGTTCAGATAGATCTGCCCTTTGCCCATGCCGGCCATTGAGAGTCGTATAGGATGAACGGGTGCCTGAGGAAGCGTAAAGCGAGTGCGATAAAGCGCCAGGCCCCGCGACGCACCCTTCAACGGCTGGAAGGATGTGTCGCGCGGATGCTCGTCAAAACTCTTGAAATGCCACGCCCCGTCTAACTTCTCCGTCTTTGTGTAGCGATAGAGCCGCACACCCGATAATATGCCACGCTCTTTCAACTCGTAAAAATAAATCTTGATCCAGTTCTTCCCTCCATGCACGTAGCGATCCAGGCTCAACTCCTGGAATCCTGAGTCCATGCGACCGCAGTGCTGCATGATGAGCTGATTGTTACAGAGAATCCAGCAGAACTTTCCAATGTTCTGAAGCGACAGGTGTACCCCTTCCTCCTGCCTGATACGGAAGCTGAATTCCACGCTGCTTGTTTCTGGCTTTTCTTTTTTAATCCACGTTTTGGTCTGCCAGGTCCACCACAGGAGCTTCATCAGGTCGTCACGCTCCTGCCATTTCGGTTCTTTTATTGGAATCTCCTGCGCATCCAGAAACACTGGCCCATAGATTCCTTTGTGCTCGCCCAGCTGCATGCCGAAATTCATCCGCCCTAGATTATCTACCAGAAAAACCAGCTCGTTTTTGCCCGGCCGCAGGTACACGGGCACCGGCTCCATTGTTGCATCCTTGCCCCGTCCCCATACTTTTTGCTTCCGACCGTTGACAAAAATGTGTAGCCGGTCTGCAGCACCGCTAAAAAAGAGCATCTTGCGTGTTCCCCACTGCCCAACATAAGTTGTTTTGTACCACGCATATCCCCAATTATGATTCAGGGCGCCCAGGGGTCGTGGGGCGTCTATGGCACGCCATCCACTTCCTCGTCCCTCTGTCTCCGGAAATATACTGCAGACCTCCCAGTCTTTCACAACCGGCAATGCCGGGAGCTTCGCATCCCACGAATAGATCTTCTTGTGTTTGCCTGTTTTACCAAGAATCGCAATGCTTGCGTGGCCCTGCTCGCGCGGAAAACAGACCTGCGTCTTGCCTTCCGTGGCTCCGTTAAAAAGCGCTGGCCCCACGATTAACTCTCTTTCGCGAAACCACGATCTCTGAGCTGTAGTAAAATTCAGCGCAATTATGTGCAGCCCACTGCACTCAACCGTTACGATCTGCTCGCCTCTGGGAAATTGAAACGTCGCTTTCTTCCCATTGACGCTAATTACGCCAGGTGTCGCGGCCTGACCGTAAACCACCAGGCCAGAGTTGCCTTCCACTTCGATTGTCCCCAGAATCTGGCCATTACAGTAATTAATCACACATGGTGAGGTGTCGCGACGCCGTCGCGTTGTTGGTGGCCTGGATTCGATTCTCAACTCCAGCGGCAGGGCAATCGCGTCGAAATCTGCCAGCGAAACTGTCAGACGTGTTCCATTCGGAAGCGTAACGATCGTCTCGGCCGGTTCAGTGTTATTATCATGCTTACGCAAGAATAGCATCTTGCCCTGCTGTGATTTCAACACTGTCTTTTTAAACTCGCCTTCGACCTGCACGGCACTTTCTGTTTCGCGATCAAAGTCACACGTTGTAAAAAACCCGGCAAACTGCCGACCAAAATCGTGCACCAGCTTACAGCGATAAAACTTCTCGGTCGGCTGCCCTGCTTCCGAAAGCAACGTATCGTAATCATAGCTCGTGGTGATAAACATCTTGTCATTCGGCACAGTACGGCCACCAAAAAATCCAAAGTTAGTCCCCCCGTGAAACACGTAGTAATTGAGCATCGAATATTGTGAAAGGATTGAGAGAGCGCGTTTTGCGGTTTCGCGCGGCGTCTTGATCACTGGTGGCTCGCTTCCCCACGCGTCAAACCACCCGGACCAGAACTCCAGCATGATACTTGGCGCATCGGCCTGTAGTGCGCGCGAGTATTTCTGAATCCCGTCCTCGAGACTGTCCCAGCCATTGAAACACTCAATCGTGTCGGCAATCGGTGCAAATCCAAAATTGCACACTACAATCGGAATTTCGATACCTGCAGCGCGAAAGGTGCGGTTGATGTGCTCGAGATAAGCTGTGCCACCGGGCCGGTCGCGAAATAGATACTCGTTTTCATTCTGGATGAGAATTACGGGGCCCCCTCGCGTTACCTGGTGCTTGACAATGATTGGCAGAATTCTTGAAAACCAGATGTCAGCGTAGTAAAGATAGGTCTTGTTGTTTGTCCGGTACTCAATCTGCGGCTTCCCCTCCAGCCACGGTGGAAATCCGCCGAAATCCCACTCTGCACAGACGTAAGGCCCGGGCCGCAGAATCACGAACATGCCGAGCTCCTTACAAATCTCGAGAAAATACTCGATGTCATGATCGTCCGAGAACATCCACTTTCCTTCCTCGGGTTCGTGAAAATTCCACGGCAAAACCGTCTCAATGCAATTCAGCCCACACATCCTGGCCTTGAGCAACCGATCGCGCCAGAGCGCCCGTGGTATCCGAAAATAGTGGATCGCGCCCGACGTCACCCAACATCGCTCCCCGTTGATCACAAAGCAATTCTTGTCGTACGTAATAGTGCCACGGCCGGGGAAACTCGGTTGCCGCCTTCCCCGAGCCTTACCCAGACGAAAGAAATCCAGAATAGAATATGGCGCAAAGAGCAACCCTGTGCCTAGAAACGTCGTTTTCAGAAACTCGCGCCGGTCTACTCGCTTTCCCATGACTCCATGCTCCAGCTGAAAATTTTTCTCTTGCGCTCCGCCTCGGTTCCCCTATACTCAGCAGCTAAGACCACGAAATATGCATGCATTAGCCGCATCCGATACGCCTCACAATACCTTTTTCCACAAGGGAGGCTTTCTATGAAACGACTGCTCGTCGCAATGATTTGCTTGCTACTAATACCTACCATGGTAGGATTCACAAGCAAAAAAACAGGCATACAATCCGGATCCACCCTTGATGCCCTTCCATTTCTCCAATCTTTCCATGCCAAAAGAATTTCCAGTGCAGACAAAACAGGAGGTAATCGCGACGCGATTCAAATTGAGCCTGGCGAGACCGCAACGCTCGCCGAAATTGACAGCCCGGGCTGCATCACCCACGTCTGGTGCACAGTGGACGGCGGAAAGTATTATCCGCGCAAGCTGGTACTGCACATGTACTGGGATCACGAAACCGAGCCCAGCGTCGAGGCTCCACTCGGTGACTTCTTTGGCGTGGGTCATGGCCTCAACCGCAATTACGTCTCGCTCCCCTTCGCGGTCTCTTCAAATGGCAAGGCACGCAACTGCTTCTTCAAGATGCCATTTGCCACACATGCCTTAATCCAGTTAACCAACGAAGGCCTGGAGCCTGTGTATAGCTTTTATTATTATATTGATTACCGGGTGTTAGATGAGCTGCCGCGCAATGCAACACGCTTCCATGCCCAGTACAACCAGGCATTCCCCTGCATGACGAGAGACAACTACGTTATTCTAGAGGCCAAAGGCCAGGGGCACTACGTAGGATGCAATCTGAGCGTGGAAGGTACAGCTAAAAACTGGTGGGGAGAAGGCGACGATATGATCTATATTGATGGCGAGACCACCCCATCGCTGGCTGGCACAGGCACGGAAGACTACTTTTGCGATGCATGGGGCATGCGCGAGTTTGCGTCGCCCTACTACGGGTGCCCTCTCTGCGAAGGATTCTACAGGCCAGGCCAGAAGACCACCATGTATCGCTTCCACATCGAGGATCCCATTCCATTTCGCAAAAGTATTCGTGTCACCATCGAGCACGGCTCAGAAAACGACCGGGCCGACAATCTCTCTAGCGTAGCCTATTGGTACCAGACTGAGCCGCACACGCCGTTCACGACTCTTGCGTCCGTATATGAGCGCCTGACCGAAGATGGAAAGGTATTGTATGAAGCACAAATGTTGGAGAAGCGCGCCCAGACAGCAGTGGCGGCTGAAGAATGTTACGACATTATCGCAGACTGCGAGAAATTCGTCACCATACATCCGGATCACGAAACCATAGGCAAAGTACGCACCGTTGCTGGCTTGATGCACGAGAAGCGCGGCGAGTACAAAGAAGCTAAAAATATCTACCGACAAATAGCGTCGGACTTTCCAAAAAAAACTACTATTGGCAGGCAGGTGCGAGCGCAGCTCCGAATAGTGCGTCGTCAGGCTCGAATCAGCAGAAAATTCAACGTCAATGATGTACTGGTTCTGGAAACGCGCAATGCATTTGGCTATCAACTCGATTTCACATCATATCGTGAAACGCCGGACTGGATGAACAGCTCCTCCAAGAGTCAAGCCCCGGGGCTCTACGGCACAGGCTCGCGCTTCACTTACGCTAAAACACCGAACAGCATGGCAATCATTACTCCTGATATTCCCGTTGAAGGCCGCTATGCGGTCTGCGTCACATGGGGTAAGGCTGCTAACGCCTATAATGTTCCCTACGTTGTTTATCACGCAAAGGGCATGACGGAGATTGTTCTTACGCAAGACGGGAGGGGTGGCGAAGGAGAGGCGAACTGCGATCGCTGGCACAAGTTAGGAACTTTCTGGTTCCCGGCTGGCCACGATGCGAGTCGAGCAGCCGTTGTGGTGAAGGCTGGCGCATCGCCGCAGAATATTCGTCCTTCGCGCGGCTACGAGCGCCGGGTCTACATGGATGCAGTGAAATTCCTCCTCATTGAACGCGCAGAACCACAACCAAAAACCCTTTTCCAGAAACTCCTTTTCTGGAAATAGATGCATAATGCCCGGAATGCTGGCAAGTACGCCTTTGGCGGCCCTATGGATTTGGACGCACCCACACGGATGTCACAAGGACGACCCATCAGGCTATTGTAGGGGCAGTTACGCCTGAGGCGCACAAGTCATGAACTGCCCCTACAAGATAGGAATAATATTGGCGGTTCGTTATGTATGGACAATTGGCTACAGACTGTAGGGGCGTTCAATTGAACGCCCCTTCTTCGCGCTCGATCTTTAGCTTTACCAGCAGCGGTTTCATTGTCAGTCCTTGAATCACAAGAGAGAAAAAGACAACAGCAAACGCAGAGAGCAGAATCAGACGGCTGATGTCGCCATATATTCCCTGATAGGAACCGATCACTTCGCGCACGTGCGGAAGTCCCAGCACCAGCGCAATGGGGATTGATCCTCGTAACCCGCACCAGAACAACACATGGCTCCAGCGAAATGGAATACTATCGCCAAGCCGATTGGCAATCTGTACGGTTGGATATACGGTTATGGCGCGCGCAATCAGGACAACAGCAATTGCCGGTATAACCTCCAGTAAATACGCAACCAAGCCGCCCGTGAGTAACGCACGCAGTTCAAGACCAATTAGCAGGAACAAAATCGAATTTACAATAAAATCTACGGTCTCCCAGAAAGTCAGCACTGTTACGCGCGTCTTTTTGGACATCGAAAACAGCGTCCCATAGTTTCCAATGATCAATCCTGCCATTACCACCGCAATCACACCGGAGACGTGGAGCATCTCCCCTACCCAGAACGCACCATAGGCCAGCACAACCGTGATTGAAACCTCCAGCAGGTGATCGTCAATTCGTTTCAGAACCGCATACGCCACATATCCTAATGCCGCACCAACCACCGCCCCGCCGAACGACACCCAGACGAATTCAGCAATCGCTCCTGACACACGAAATTCATGGTGCCCTGTGAGTATCCCTACAATAATAGCAAACACCACTACACCCGTGCCGTCGTTAAACAGGCTCTCGCCTTCTACAATCGTACGCAGCCTCTGCCCTACACCCATTTTTCCAAAAATTGCCAGCACGGATATCGGATCTGTGGGCGAGATCAACGCACCAAAGAGGAGCCCAAATATTAACGGAACCGACCAGATCGCACTCAACATCACACCAATCACAATTGTTGAAACTACCACGCCAAATATGGCTAGTATGCTGATCGGTCGGAAATTCTCACGCAAATGCTGAAAATCGAGTTGCAGGCTCCCCTGGAACAGCAACGGAGGCAAGAGGAGTGCGAAGATCATCTCCTTCGTAATGCCGATCTTCTCCGGCTCGGGACCAATCTTGGTGACGGCAATCACCAGGCCAACAATCACCAGCGCAATCGTATATGGCAGCCGTACTATCTTGACAGCTATGGCCACCACACATGCCAGTAGTAACAATCCAATGTATGCGCCCAGGAGCTCAGTCATTTGCTGTTCCTCACTGCTTGTAGCATGGCGACTTGCCTCACTTTGGCCTTTGCATCTTCTGATAACGAAACGAAGCGGCTGAGTCAACCGCAAATAATGGTAAGGGCGTATTGCAATACGCCCCTACAAAAAATTTTGGTTCTTGGGATTCCATAATGGGTGGTTTTAATAGCATTGATTGGGCTTCACATTCATCAATTGTAAGGGCGTTTAATTAAACGCCCTTTTAAAGCGCCTGTCCCTCCTGATATTCCAGTTGACTTCCCATCTCACCAGCATTTTTAATCAAACCACCTATGGTAGGGGCGTATTGCAATACGCCCCTACAGAAAATTGTCATGACCGACACGTACGAACCACGTACCTATCGTAATTTCGTCCAGGCGAAGAACCTCAAGAGATTCACTGTTCGAATTGAGGAGACTGACCTGTACATTTCCGTAGGGGCAGATTATAATCTGCCCCTACTCAACGAAGCGCACAATGCAGCAAGTCAGGCACGCGGACTCATTGAAACCTACATCCGCGCCCATCCTGAATTTCAGACTTCTCTCGAACCTCTACCCCTTGCGCCTGATGCCCCGCCATTGGTGCGCACCATGATTGAGGCCAGCGCGACCGTTGGCGTTGGCCCAATGGCTGCAGTGGCTGGAACCATTGCTGAACACGTTGGCCGGGGGCTGCTCGGGGCGAGGCTGGCGCCCCTCGACCGTTCGCCGGAAATCATTGTCGAGAATGGTGGCGACATTTTCATGCGCTCTCTCATGGCGCGCACAGTCTCGATTTATGCAGGAAATTCACCCCTATCAATGAAGGTAGGAATACGGGTAGGCCCCACGCCTGAGGGTCTTGGGGTCTGTACGTCATCTGGAACTGTTGGCCATTCGCTCAGCTTTGGACGGGCTGACGCGGTAATGGTCATTGCATCCTCGACTGCGCTCGCGGATGCAGCTGCCACGGCGCTCTGCAATCGAGTGAAAACTGAAGCGGATATTGAGCCGACCCTGGCTTTTGCAGAGACGATTGAACGAATTCAGGGAGTGGTAATTATTATGGGCGAACGCCTTGGCGTGTGGGGGGCAGTTGAGCTGGTCAAACCCGGCACGGCCTAACCAGTGCCTGCTAATGCGCAGGGGCATATTACAATACGCCCTTAAAAAAATCATTATAGGAACGGATGATAATCCGTCCCTATCGCTATTTTGTCATTTTGTAGGGGCAATTCATGACTTGTGCGCCTCAGGTGCAATTGCCCCTACGTTGGTAGCACGGTCAATTATCTCAATTGGCAAGAAGGCGAGATGCGTCAGAAGTAGACTTCAATCGCCTGCGTCGGGCAAACCTTCACGCACGCCTCACAGGCAACGCACTTCCCGGCATCGTAGTCTACCTCCATTGTAGCGCGGTCAATCACCAGCGCCTCTGTCGGACAAAACACTGTGCAGACGCCGCAGTGCGTGCATTTCTCATCGTTGCGCTTGATATCCTGCGCCAGCGGGTCAATCTGGATTTTCAGCCCTCCAAGGTATTCAAGTGCGCTCTCGACATCTTTCTCTTTCCCGCTCACTTCGAGAATCAGCAACCCTTCTTTGTTCGGTATAATGTTCGCCTTGAGAATGTTAAATGTGATTCCGTAATCCTTCACCAGCTGACAGGTAATCGGCTTATCAATAATTGCCGGGGGAAAATGTAGAACCAGGCGTCGTGATATCATGGCCAGCTATACTCCTTCTTATCCGCCTAAGGCGGGTTGCTTTACCCTTCAGGGTGAACTTTCAGGGTGAACCCTACATTTGCGGTTGCCCACCTCGTTGTACTTTCTACGCCGCGAATAAGGGAGGGTTGATGTAGGGGCGGTTCGCGAACCGTGTAGGGGCGGTTCGCGAACCGCCCCAACATCAATTGGCAACCATGTTTACCGGACGCTCCACAAAACCATTAAACGTATATCCACTTCCAACGGATGGAAGCAATTGCACGGGCTCGCCCAGCAAAAACTTGCCTTTCTGAATCCACTCCTTGAGTATCAACGCGACTTTCCGCGCCTTGGGATAACTTGAAAGCGGCCCCGTTGGAACGGTTTTCCCATTAATTGTAATCTTGCCGGTCTTCAGCTCCTTATAATTCACCTCACCCAGCATTTTGGGTTCGCGCTGTGGATACGCAATACTATAATCCATAATCGGGGCATAAATCTCCTCGTCGCGAATCGCCGTATAGCGCACAATCTCCTCGTTGAGAATCGGAATGGGAATCCCCAGGCCTACGATCAACGTACATCCATAGCCAATGAAACTCGCACCCATGAGCCACTCAGGCTTCATCTGCTTAAGATCCCCAAGCACCGAAATTGTTCCGCCTGGCATGCGCACACAGCCATTCTCCGACCGCTTCACTTCTGGATTATGCTGGGTCCCTTGCCAGACAACGTAGCCCGTGCCACCACCGAGCAGAATTCGCGTGCCAATCCCGATGGTCTTAAACAGTGGATCATTCAGCAAGGGGCTAAGCTGCCCGGCGCTGGAGTAGTTAGCATTGCCAAAATTGGGCCTCAGCACACCGAGGTAGGTATAAATTGTGCGGTCGTTGCTCGCATTCACCGCCACGTTATAGTTCTGATATGCATTGCGCGGATTAAACAGAAACGCTTCGTTTAGATCCTTGATGTTGAGCCAGCTATCCAGCTTCTTACGCGGATAGCAATCCGTTCCGTAAGATTCAGCCTGCAGACGAATGTCCTTGCCTGCTACGAGATCCTGGATCACGTGCCCCCCACCGTACGGGAAGTTCCCGGGAAATACCTTGTTTAACGGATCATCCACCGGACTCTCGGCGCATCCAATGTACATATCCACAGCCGCCACTCCACAGTAAGCCATCACCCCATTCAGCCAGGCCTTCTGGATCTTCATCCGTGGTTTCGTATGGCCAATATTCAAAAAAGCCCCTGATGAACACATTGGTCCAAAGGTTCCGGTGGTGACGACATCCACCTCGTCGGCGGCTTTCTTCGCACCCTTCTGATCCACGATGTCAATAATCTCCTCCGCCGTGACAACAACTGCCTTGCCTTTACAAATCTTCTCGTTGATCTCTGCGTACGTCTTTGCCATAAGTTCCTCCTCCAATGTTCTGAGACCTGTCTGCCGACAGGCATGGATGAAGTGAGCAGAAAACGAAAACCGGTGGGAAAACCAGAAGCAAGCTGAGTAGGGGCGTTAAATTTAACGCCCTTACAAGCAAGAGTCAGGTATATCCTGAGGCAAGGAGAGCAAAAAAAATCCCTTTCCGGCTAAGAAAGGGCTTGCGTGCAGCATTTACTCTCATCTTTCGGACCTGAACATGGTCCGCAGGAATTGGCACCTGACGTCTTGCTCAGACCGGTTGCCGTGGCTTCACCGGGCCCGTCCCTCTGCCACTCTTGATAAGAGCCTTCGAAAATAAATTTCCGAACTCTTGTTTGTCAAAGAAGTACTCCTCCTTAGAACACTGCATTCCCTCTGTCAAGTTCTTTTTTTTTGTAGGGGCAGTTACTCCTGAGGCGCACAAGTCATGAACTGCCCCTACAATCCATAATCAATCACCCATGCGCCCCCATTGTTATGCTTGATCGGAAAACATGGATTGTGATAGTTACTATGAATCACAGAGCTAATGTAGGGCCTGTGGCAAGCAAAACAGAGATGTTCTTGTCAATGAAACGAAAAATCGGCATCACCACAACTGTTCCGGTTGAAATCATCCTCGCTGCGGGTGACATTCCCGTTGACTTGAACAACGTATTCATCACTGGTGATGATCCGAACCACTGGGTCAACGTGGCTGAGGAGCACGGCTATCCGCGTTCGCTGTGCGGGTGGATAAAAGGAATTTATGGACTTGTTATTGAGCGCCACCCCGTTGATGCGGTAATTGTCGTCACGCAGGGCGATTGCAGCAATACGATTTCAATGATGGAGACCTTCCAGCTCGCCTCGTCCCTACCCCGGTATTCTCCATCTGCCCAGAGCCACACGGGCGGGGAGACAGATGGTCGTCTGACCACGGGCCCAGAAATGGTAGGGGCGTTAAATTTAACGCCCGTAGGAAGGATTCCGGTAATTCCTTTTAGCTATCCGTACAATCGCGATCCTCAGCAGCTGCGTATTGAAATGGAGCGGTTGATACAGAAGCTCGGAACAAGTTGGGATCATGTCAATGACACCATGCGGACGCTGAGGCCTGTCCGCCAGGCTCTCCAAGAGCTCGACCGACTAACATGGGAGGATGGCGTTGTCTCGGGCAAGGAAAATCACCAGTGGCTTATCAGCAGCAGCGATTTTAACGGCGACCCTGGTGCGTACCACGATGCGCTACAGCGTTTTCTTAATGATGCACGAAAGCGCAAGCCCGCCAAGGCACAGTTCCGTTTGGGCTACATCGGCATTCCTCCAATCTTTACCGACTTCTACGACTATCTCGAGGCCAATGGAATTCACATCGTGTTCAACGAAGTCCAGCGCCAATTCAGTATGCCCTTCAACTGTGATGACCTCGTCGAGCAATACCTTCGCTACACCTACCCTTACGATATCTTCGCACGCATCCGCGACATTCAGACAGAAATCACCCGGCGACACATTCAGGGACTCATTCACTACGCACAGGCGTTTTGCCATCGCCAGATCGAAGACCTCATTTTTCGACAGCACCTGTTCGTTTCAGAGTCACGACGCGATCCAATTCCGATTCTCACAATCGAAGGTGATCGCCCGATTCCTCTGGACGCCCGCACCCGACTGCGCCTTGAGACCTTCATGGCTTTGCTCTCAGCCTGACCGCCGTTCGCTGTTGACAATTTAGCTCGTAGGGGCAGGTTTAATACCTGCCCTTACTGCCCCTCCTAGATTCCCGCAGCCTCGACCCAAGCTTGACTCCCTTGAAGTTATTCACTAAGAGTTGATATTATTGCTTCTGGAGAAGCGAAAGACAAAATAGAATGAGGAGGATGCTATGCCACTAGCAACAGAACTTAACCCAATTCCCAGGTTTTTGATGGGGCCTGGACCGAGTGATGTACATCCAAGGGTGCTGAAGGCGATGGCCACGCCGCTCATCGGCCATCTGGATCCACAGTTCATCGTCATGATGGACGAAGTCAAGGCGATGCTCCGGGAGGTGTTTCGCACCAAGAACGAGATGACCTTTGCTGTCTCGGCGCCGGGGAGCGCGGGCATGGAAACTTGTCTGGTGAACTTGCTGGAGCCAGGCGATGAGGCACTCGTTTGTGTTAATGGCGTGTTCGGCAATCGGATGAGCGATATCGTGGAACGCTGCGGTGCAAAGCTGCGTCGAATTGATGCTGCTTGGGGGACCGCGATCGACCCAGCGCAAGTGAAAAGGGCTCTGGAACAGGGCAGCCCGAAACTGGTCGCCATCGTTCACGCTGAAACGTCTACGGGAGTGCTCCAACCCCTGGACGAAATCGGCAAACTCGTCCATGAGGCGGGGCCGCTCTTCGTCGTGGACGCCGTCACTTCCTTGGGAGGCGTCGACGTGCGGATGGACGATTGGAACATTGATGCCATCTATAGCGGGACCCAGAAGTGCCTCAGTGCGCCGCCGGGTTTATCCCCGGTCTCCTTTAACGCTCGAGCAATGGAAGTGGTAGACCATCGAAAAACAAAAGTACAAAGCTGGTTTTTGGATGTCACTTTGCTGCGCAGCTACTGGGAAGGGGCAAAAAGGGCTTATCATCACACCGCACCGGTTTCTTCGGTTTATGCACTCCGGGAGGCGCTGCGGCTGGTGTTGGAGGAGGAATTAGAAGCGCGCTTCGCACGCCATCGCAGAAATCACGAGCTGTTACGAGATGGTCTGGAGGAGTTGGGCTTCGAGTTCATCGTGGCGCCAGAGTATCGCCTGCCACAACTTAACACGGTCAAGATCCCCAAAGGGATGGAAGACGCAAGCGCACGTTCTCAGCTGCTGGACGACTACAACATTGAAGTCGGCGCAGGGTTGGGCGAATTTGCCGGTAAGGCTTGGCGAATCGGCCTGATGGGATGCAGCAGTACAGAGAACCATGTCAATATGTTACTGTCCGCACTAAAGAAGATCAAACGCGGTTGATTGAAGAATCTGAGTGACATGGTGCTCATCACGGAACATTCTTAGGGGCTTTCCTGTGGATCGGTGACTTCCCCTGAGAAATTATAGAATCTCGTAAAAACTGTTGACACGTGGCACGGGCATCCCGCCAGTGGCGGGTCATCCGCCCAGGCGGATGCTACGTCAATCAGATATACGAAACTCAATAGGAGTCGAATCGTAAGTTCTTGGAGTAATTCCGATGGAATCCTCGAAGATAAAATCGTTCGAAAAGAATCTGAAGGCTCGGGTTCGAGGTCAAGTCTCCTTTGATACCTTCACTCGGGGCATCTATTCCACAGATGCCAGTATCTATCAGGTCCAACCCATTGCCGTAGTCTTGCCGCTGGATGAAGCCGATGTCAAAGCAGCCGTAGAAACCGCAGCCGAATACACGGTGAGCATCCTCCCCCGAGGAGGCGGGACCAGTTTGGGTGGGCAGGTTGTGGGAGAAGCGATGGTGATCGATTTCTCCAAAACCATGAACCAGATCCTTGAAGTAAATGTGGAGGAGAGGTGGGTTCGGGTCCAGCCAGGAACCGTCCGGGACAACCTCAACGCGGCTCTTGCTGAGCATGGCCTTCATTTCGCGCCGGATCCAGCCACCTCCAGCCAGGCCACGGTAGGTGGCATGATCGGAAACAACTCCTCGGGTACCAAGAGCATTATCTATGGCAAAACCGTGGACCATGTGCTGGAGACGAAAGTCCTGCTGCCTGACGGAGAGGTCCTGGAGTTCAAAGGACTCACGGCGGAAGAATACACGCGCGAGATGGTTTCCAAGGGCCGGAAAGCAGAGATTCTTGGTGGCTTTCGCCGGATCATCGAGGCTAACCGAGAAGAAATCGACGCGAGGTATCCCAAAGTACTGCGGCGGGTGGGCGGCTATAAT
>CAYVXD010000112.1:0-13593 GCA_964454265.1 uncultured Candidatus Sumerlaeota bacterium
GGTAGGGACAGATTATAATCTGTCCCTACTATGAATCAGACAGTGTTCTCATATATTGATTTAGTAGGGGCAATTCATGAATTTCCCCTACTTTAAAAAAACCATCTGCAGGGAGAAAACGGGCACTTTGAATCACTAACAGCGTCTGTCCAGTGTATCAGCTGCTTCTCGGCTACCAGCCACGTTTGCTATCATCCAGAGCCTCTACGGGCGGTCGCAGTTTCCCTAAGCTCCAGCGGAAGCTGTTGTGGGCTGCCTGCGCTACGTTGGCAAGGTGGTCGCCGATTTTTTCGAGATTGTTGACGGTATCAATATAGATGATCCCGGCCTGAAAGTCGCAGATGCCATGCTGGAGGCGCTGAATATGGCTATCGGCAAGTGTGATCTGGTATTCATTGACCGCGGTCTCGAGTTTTAGTGCTTGCTTGGCCGCAGACTTGCTGTTGTCTTCGATTGATTGCCCGACCGCATCGAACATCCGGTGAATGGTCTCGTACATGAGGGTGAGCTCGCGCTGCGCAGCATCGCTGAACGACAGCTTGTTTGCCAGGCTGGTTTCCGCGAGTTCAGTGATGTTGACAGCATGGTCGCCGACGCGTTCTATGTCGTTAACCGTATGAATCAAAGTGGGCAGCTGTTCTGACTCTTCTTTTGACAGAGAGCGTTGGGAGAGATCAATCAAGTAGCGGGTGATCTCGGATTGGAGGTGATCCACAGCGGTTTCGTTTTCCGCGACGCTATCAATGAGCTGAGGATCTTTCCTTAGCAAGGCCTGGACGCTTTCTTTCACTGCCACTTCGGCAATGCCGAGCATTCGTCGGATCTCCTTTTTCGCCATCTCCAGAGCAATTGGCGGATTGTCCAGAAGATGCCGTTCAAGGTACTTCGGCTGGCCTGCCTGAACTGGGATCTCGCCGGGTACCAGCCTGATTGAGACCTGTTCCAGCACTTTAATTAAGCCAATGAAGACACACGTATTGATCACATTGAATAGGGTGTGGGAATTGGCGATGAAGTGGCCGATCGTATTCTCATTCAACCGGCCTGGCGTGATGTGCACAATCAGATTTTCATACGCCCCTGACAGAATGAATGGAAAGAAGATGAGCGCTCCCAGAACATTGAACATCGTATGCGCCATGGCCGTGCGTCGGGCCGAGATAGAAGTGCCAATGGCAGCAACCTGCGCGGTGATCGTCGTGCCAATATTATCGCCGATAATGAGAGGGATTGCAGCGCTGAGATCAATAAGCCCTTGCTGAGCCAGGACAATGACAAGCCCAATGGTCGCGCTGCTACTTTGCAAAACGCAGGTGATCAGCGTGCCGGCCAGGATGCCAAGCAGCGGTGCAGTGGAAAAGCGCTGGAGAAACAGGCGGACGTGTTCGTGTTCCCGCAACGGAGCGACGCCCCGGCCCATCTCGCTCAGGCCGAAAAAGAGAAACCCGAAGCCCAGAATCGCCTGCCCGTACAGGCGCCAGCGCTTGGATTTTGAAAAGAGCATCAGGATGCACCCGAGGGCAATAAACAGAGGCGCGAACTTCTGTATCTTGAAAGCAATAATTTGTGCGGTGATTGTGGTCCCGATATTCGCACCCATCACTACCCCGATGGCCTGCCCCAGCGTTATAATCCCAGCATTCACAAACCCGATGGTCATCACCGTCGTGGCGCTGCTGCTCTGGATCAGGGCAGTGACTGCGGTTCCAACCCCGACTCCCATGAAGCGGTTCCTGGTGAGAAAGGCCAGGATGTTCTTCATCCGGTGGCCGGCAACCTTCTGCATGCCGTCGGACATCAGGTGCATGCCGAACATGAAGATGAACAGGCCACCGATCAAGCCGAAGATAATTTCCATTTATATGAGGGTGCCTAAAGGTAAGCGGTTTTTTTGATTTAATTCAGGATTTCGGGTCTTTATCCTTGCTAAGCAAGTGTCGCTTTGCAAGGAGAAAAATCGGTCTGTGCAAAGAAAAAATGTCTGGCCACCAAGGAGAGGCAAACAATGGGGAAAAGCGAGCGTTGCTAAGCCACTGCCCGGAGTGCATAGTTTGCCTAAGTGAAGCATTTAGAGCACATCATAAAACACAATATTAAACAGCGACAGCACGACGTATACTAAGAGCTCTTAAGAAAAAGGACTTGCATGCAATGTACTTCTCTTTGCGCCTGCACGGGCAGGTTGAAAATGCGCCTGTGGCGTGATGCCCGTGCCACTGTGATGAGACACGGGGACATGGACATCTTCGCCACGATTTTGTAGCTCCGTGGCATGAACAGCATTGACCATGATTCTCAACGAGCAGAATACGTGCCACTGTGGTTGAATATGGTGGCATGGGCATTCTTGCCCGTGATTTTGTGGATGTCCATTTATTGACAGGCGGATCTCAGGCGCGAATTTGATCCTCGCTCCAGAGACCAGGAATGAGCTCGCCGCATTTCTTGCATTTGCCGTGCTCCAGGCGAATGGCTTTAATATGATAGCCATAGCGCTCGACAACCGGTGAAGAGCATTTCGGACAATAAGTATTCTCGCCCTTATGGCCCCAGACATTACCGACGTAGGCAAAGTTCAGCCCTTCGGCCAGCGCGATCTCACGTGACCGCTCCAGGGTCTTTATCGATGTGCTAGGCAAATTCCGAATCTTATAGGTCGGATGAAATCGGGTGAAGTGCACGGGCACGTTTTTCCCCATGTGCGTCACGATCCACTTGCTCATGTCGCGAATTTCCGCTTCCGAATCATTGAGCGTCGGAACGATCAGAACAACCAGTTCCGTCCAGATGCCGATCTCAGCCAGTGTTTCGAGGGTCTTCAGGATCGGTTTCAGCTCGCCCGAGCATGTGTCGCGATAGAATTTTTCCGTATAGGCTTTAAGATCTACCTTCACGGCAGTCAGGACATTGCAGAGTTCGCGCAGCGGCTTTTCGTTAATATATCCATTCGAGACAATGACGCTGTATACCCCACGGCTTTTCCCGAGTGCGGCAATGTCGTACATATATTCGTAGAAAATGACCGGCTCGGAATAGGTATAGGCGATGGATTTGCAGCGCGTCTGCTTGGCAAGCGACACAATGTCGCCGGGCGTCAAGTAGGTACTGGCCACTTGCTCAGGCCGAAATTGTGAAATCTGCCAGTTCTGGCAAAACTTACATTCGATATTGCAGCCCGCAGTGGCAATGGAGAAGGCCGCGGTTCCCGGAAGAAAATGAAACAACGGTTTCTTTTCAATCGGATCCGGGTTCGCTGAGCAAGGGCGATTATAGACCAGGGTTTTGTATTCGCCGCCACGGTTCTCGCGAACGCCACAATAGCCTCGCTCCCGATCAGCTACCTGGCATTCCCGCGGACATAACGTACACTTGACCTTCAGCTCGGCGAGTTTCTCATAAAACCGGGCCTCAGCAACGTACTTCTCCGATTTCTCTGCCACCGCATCTTGCAGAAGCGTTGCCTCATCTTGTGCAAAGGCCGACTGTACGCCCAGGCCTGATAAGAGCGATTTCCCGCTCTGTCCCAGCATGGTAAGGAGACCAAGGCCACACGCTCCCGCCAGTCCGCAGCGCAGAAAAGCGCGACGCGATATGTGCTCCGCCACACCGTCGCCATGCTCTGACCGTTCACGTATCAGCTTATCATAAAACCGATTATCAGGCAGTTGGTCAATCATAGTGAAATCACCTCAATTTTTTCTCGACGAGCCTCACCGAGGCCTCGGGCTGCGGCTGTCTCCAGCCATTTCGGTGGTCGGCCTTCGGCAGCCAGACTCTTCATACCACTCGCCTTTCGCCTCTCCTCAATAATATCACATCCAATACGATCCAGCGCCACAGGATCCGTGCTGGCCAGCACACCATTGTACTCCCAACGGAACGCTGGCTTCAGCGCCGGCCCACCGTGGTATTGTGCATGAATTGCGTCACAGAGAATAAGGCGGAGCTTATTCCGAATCGTCGGATGGGCATTCAGGTCGGCTATGTACGGGTCGCACGAATTGTCGTGATACTTGTTGGGATTATGGATGGCGCCATAGAAGCTTTTCATGCCGATTGATACACCGGACAGATCGTGATCTTTCAGCACAGGGACGTTAATCATAGCGGTGCAAAGCCGCGATTGAATTGTACTAAAGCAACTGCCTACCGATTCCATGAACGTGATTGTATTTTCGTATTCCATTTCGGTTCCGAAGCAGCGTACGCCCTGCCTTGAGCGATTTATCTGAAATCCTGCCCGGACGAGCTCGCGATCTAAACGGTCCCAGATAATGATTTGATTCGCAGGAATTCCAGCCTCGATCAGCTGGCGGGCGATTACGTCGGTCAGCTCCGGATGCGTGGACAGCCCCGGGCCCGGCAGACAGCTCGCCTTGAGCCCAATGGTGTCCTTTTGCGAAAAAAGCGCCTGCCAAGCTTTCTTGGGATCGCTCGCATTGGTAACGCGCATCACACTCTGTTCAACGAGCTGCTTTAGCCTATCGGTGTTGAGGCGACCCTCGGCTCCCCGCAGGGCATCGCTACGGGCAATAACCACGCGCGCACGGCCATCCGCTGCTGCACGGTTCGACTTCTCGCTCTCTACTTGAGGTGCGCCCTTGAGTTGGTCAGGCAGATATCCCAGCCCTGAGCTCACAGCCAGGAACCCGACTCCAGCTCGTAGAAAATCCCGTCGCGTCGTCGTAGGGTGTTCAGGCTTCTTCGCCATAGTTTACTTTGCCATCATCAGGAGAGAATTTCTATCAGAACACTAAGCCCATCACTAAGTGTTTTAACGCATAATTGCGCCACTATATTCTAATTGACGTACTATTGAGACTCTTCACTTCGTTGAGAGTTTCAAACGCTGTCCAGCCGGTGCCTCAAACGCTCTCTGTTCATACTGACAAGCGCTGTTTATTCAAAGCAACAAATGCTGTCATTCTGAGTCCGCCTAAGGCGGCGGGGAAGAATCTCGTACAATCATTGTTACTGCAGTATAGGGGCAGTTCATAAACTGCCAAATTATTTTCGCTATGTTCTTCCTCTCATTATTCGACTAATATATACCACGCATTGTTAGGAAAGTTCAAGAGGGAATTCGACAAGCCTCCGCTTCAATCTCGCGTGGTGGAAAGATTTTGCGTGCTCTTTTGGCAAAAAAGAAAAGGTGTGAAATTCTCCAGGGGCTCAAAATAGCCATCCAGGGAGAATTTCACACCACGTTACCGCTGGTAAATCGTGCCTCAGTCAAAGATCAAAAAGCCTAATTGCACACTATGCTTCAACGGTGCTGACGGCTGCAGCTACGAGCTCGGAAGGGGTAAAAGGCTTGGGCAGATATTCTTCGGCACCGTTTTGAATGGTCTCTACCGCAGACTCAACAGAGGCGTAACCAGTAATTACGATTACTTTCACCTCTGGCCATCTCTCCTTGATTGCTTGCAGAACTTCCATACCATCCATATCGGGCATTCTGAGGTCAAGCAATACGAGGTCGTAAGGTGCCTGTTCCATTTTCTGGAGTGCTTCCGCTCCTCCCAGGCTCTGGTCAACCTGGAATCCCCGGGAATGCAATATACGCTGGACGCTTCGGCAAACAACGGGTTCGTCGTCTACCACCAGAACTCGTTTTTCTTCCGGCACTACCTCATCCCATTTGGCAGCCAGGGGAACATCTGAGCGCGTAAGGGCATGAACGTACTCCGGGCTGGTCGCCGCCATTACCTCCGAAGCTTTGAAGGGCATATCTACATCAATAACATCTTCCCCTGTCGCTGCTGCCTTGAGGAGTTCTTCGCCAGTGATTTTGGCCTTTTTCTCAGCTTCTACCTTTAGCAGAGGGCAGCCGTCTTTGCAGACTCCCATGCGAAGAAAACGGGCACATGTTCTCTGCCCCACCGGGCAATAATCAGTATGCAACTGAATCGCAGGGATGTCGCTACGCCCTAGGCTCTCCACATATCGTTCGCTGGTGTACTTACGAAGCTCCTCTTCATCAAACGGCAGGTCCACATCCAGAGGTTTGGCCGGTTCAGGCTTTGATTCCTTCGCACTTCCTCTCTTCACTTCTGAGAGGGGTTTTCCCTGGTGCTGATAGTATCTTTTAATTGCCCGCTCGGTAACGTCCGTGAGCTCCTGCGGGGTAAATGGTTTGGGCACATATTCAAAGGCACCCAGTTTGGTGGTCTCAACTGCTGAGTCAATGGAGGCGTAGCCGGTAATAATTACAACTGGGATGGAGGGATAGCGTGATTTGATTACTTTTAATAGTTGGACCCCATTAATTTGAGGCATCACCAAATCTACCAGAGCAGTCCCAAATGCTTCCGGCGAAGCTTCAAGTTTCTTCAGAGCCTCCTGAGCGCTATGTGCCTCCTCAACTTCCAGCCCCAGGCGAGTGAGGATCTTAATAACGCTCTCGCAAACGGTTTTTTCATCATCTACGACCAAGACTTTTAATTTTTTTGCCCTTTCCATTTTGCACACCTCCTTGAGAATTTCTATTGATTATGTAGAGCATAATCCATACCAAGAATTGCAGGGAAAGCTTAGGGGGACTTAATTCCTTGTATTTGAAGCCTTTATGGGTGAGGCGCTTTTACGTGCCAGGGATTCTGGAGGCTAATTCTGTATGGGATTTATGTACATGGCGAAGCAGAATGAAGGGCTTGCCTGCCGTGAAGACCTGATTGCTCCTGTGCGCTGCTGATTGTAAGGGTCTGTTAATGTTTTTGACTCTTACTGTATAAAAAACTAAAGCTATGTATAAGAAAACTATTCTTCGGCGGGCTGGGAGGCAAGGTCGCGCAGCCGAATGTTGTACTTGCGCATTAAGGCCTGGAAGTTAGTGCGCTGCATCCCCACGTTATCGGCTGCCCGCGTAACATTCCAGTTATTGCGCTCAAGTGCCTGGAGGATAAATCGTCGTTCTACGTCGGCCACCGCCTTCTTCCGCAGTTGCTTCTTAAGGATTTTTAAATCCCGGGTGGTTCTGGGGATACCAATATCCTCTTCTATACTCTCGCTATAAATCTGAGTGGGCAAATGCACGGGCATAAGGGTATCGCCCTCACAGATGATTATCATTCGCTCAATAACGTGCGCAAGTTCACGCACGTTTCCCGGCCAGTCATGCTCCATCAACATCTCCAGGGTTTTATCGGTAATATGGTTAGTATTCTTCCCTGTCTGCTGAGAGAACTTTGCCAGAAAATGGTACGCCAGGGGAGCAATGTCTTCTTTTCGCTGACGCAGTGGAGGGATTAAAAGTGGGAATACACTTAAACGATAATAGAGATCCTCACGGAAGTTACCCCTGCGGACCAGCTCCCTGAGGTGCTGATTAGTGGCACAGATAATCCGAAGATCAACTTTCTTATAGTGAGTTCCCCCGACGGGTAAGAATTCTTTCTCCTGAAGCACTCTGAGGAGTTTTGCCTGCACGGCAGCGGAGGTGTTAGCGATCTCATCAAGAAAAACGGTTCCCTCATTTGCCACCTCGAACAGCCCCTGTTTATGTGCCACGGCACCCGTGAAAGAGCCTTTCACATGCCCGAATAGCTCGCTTTCTAACAATTCGGGCGAGAGCGTGCCACAATCAACTGCCATGAATTTTCTTTCCTGGCGTTTACTGAGGTTATGAATTGCGCGCGCAACTAATTCTTTGCCGGTGCCGCTTTCGCCGATTACCAGGACGGTGGTATCCGTATCTGCCACCTTGCGTATTATAGTGTAGAGCTCCTGCATCTTCGAGCTGTGCCCGACTAGTCCGTGGAATTCTTCTACCTTTTCCTGACCTGAATAAAGGGCAATATTACGCAAGAGCAACCTGCGTCTGCGCAAGGCATTTTCGAGGGTTCCGAGCAACTCGCCGGCAGTAAAGGGCTTGGGCAGGTAATCAAATGCGCCACATTTCATTGTCTCCACGGCAGAAGCTACAGTGGCATAGCCAGTAATAATAATAACTGGCGTAGCTGGTGAATTCAATTTTGTAAGACGCAGGATTTCCAATCCACCAATATCAGGCATTTTCAAGTCGGTAAATATGGCATCGTACCCACCTTCAGCAGACTTCTTTTGCAGTAAGTCCAGGGCCTCTTTCCCTGAAAGTGCATAATCTACATGGTAACCTTGGCGGCTGAAAATCTTTTCGCAGCTCTGGCAGATTACCAGCTCATCATCAATTATTAATATTTCGGCTTTGTTTTTCATGCTTCCTTTCCAGCAGGGGAATCTACCGGTAAGATAACGGTAAAAGTAGAGCCTTTATGAACACGGCTATGGACTTTTATCTGCCCGCCGTGTTGTTGAACAATGCCGTAGCTAATCGCCAACCCCAATCCTGTTCCGGAGGATTTAGTGGTAAAGAAGGGGTCAAAGAGATTTTTCATATTCTCCATCTTAATGCCCACACCAGTATCAGTAATTGCTATGGAGATCTTCCCATCCGTGAGCGGGTCTGATTTGATGGTAAGTTGTCCGCCCTTGGGCATTGCCTCGATGGCATTAAGTGCTATATTAACCAGCACCTGTTGAATCTGGTCGGCGTCTACCCAGATTTCCGGAAGATTTTCATCCAGCTGTTCGCGCACTTTAATATTTTGTAGTAGAATTTGATTCTGAAGCAACTGGAGGGTACTTTCAATAAGTTGATTTACATTGATGAGTGTTCTTTCCGGGGTTCTTTGGCGGGCAAAGTCCAGCAATCCTCTGACTATCTGACGACAGCGCATCGTCTCTCTCACAATGGTCTCCAAATCTTCTTTTTCTGGATCTCCATCCTTCAGTTCTTCAAGCATCAGGCTTGCATTGGTAAGCACGCCAGTGAGAGGGTTATTAATCTCATGTGCCACACCAGCGGCCAGTTTCCCTAGTGACGCTAATTTATCGGATTGAGAGAGCTGGCGCTCCATCCGTTTCACTTCCTCCGTAGCTTCCTTAACCTTTTTTTCCAGTTCTCTGCCCCAGTTCTCCAGGGAGCGCTGTGCCGCTACAAGATTATCGGTCATTTGATTCCACGCCTGGGCTAAATAGCCAATTTCATCCTCCCGTTTTATTTCTACTCGGGGATTGTAATCCCCATTGGCAATCTTTTGTGCCACCGTAGCCATTTGCATCAAAGGCACGGAGAAATAACGAGATGCCCGAATGGAGACAAGAATCACAATGAATATGCCCAACAAGGCAGCACCAAGAAAGATGAAGAGCGTGTTCCATAATAATACTGTGTAAGGACGCTTTAGAATTCCTATATAGAGAATCCCGATAATATTTTTTTCCAAATCGTAGATAGGCTCATAGGCGGTGATATACCAATCGTTCACCACAAAGGCTTCGTCCATCCAAGTTTCGCCGCGCACCAATATCGCATCATACACTTCCTCCGAGACTCTCGTAGTTATGGCCCGTGTGCCATCTTTATTCTTCACATTTGTTGATATACGAAGGTCGTGCTGAAATATTGTAGCTGTTCCAATCTCTCGGCCTTTGTAAGCCTCGTTGCCAAATACAGTTTGCTTAATTTCATCTACAATTTCATAATTTTGATTAATAAGCCTGCCACCGTAAAGAATGCCAATCAATTTACTCTCGGGGTTAAATATCGGCGCTGCTGCCATAAGCATCATACCCGAGGTCTCTTTGGTGTCAGCACGCTTTTTGGCCTTTGGGGTGGGACTAAACTCCATGTAGGCCTGAGCGGCAAGTTCCGCTGACTCTTTCAGCAATTCCTCTCGGGGTATAATCTCCGTGCCCGCCACCACACCCTCGGTCTCGATAACTCGCGCCACCATTTCATTTTTTGATTGGGTATCCCCATAAATCTCGGGATTACGCGCCCTTAAAAGCACCAAGCCCTCGGCATCTGCAACTGTTAATATGTCCAGCTTCTCGTCTTTGAGAACACGTTTTAATTCCACCTGCATCATTTCTTTATTCTTTTTTTCCACAGCATCTTCGATGAAAAACCGCAAGGCAGTAAAACGGATTACGCTCTCTATCCTGTCTAGGTAGTGATCATAAATTCCCCGGCCTGACCTAAGATTGGTTACCACTTCCAACTGCGCCTGCCGCACCACCCGATGATAGATTATCCTTACCCCGACCACGCAGATAATTAAAGAGGGTATCAGGATGGCAATACCGAAATTGAGTAGCAGATGCCGACCAATGCTCTTCTGTCCCATTAAAGCACGCTTAGCTTTTGGTGACATTTTTCTCTTCGCTTTTACTGTAAAGATTGTGATTAAATCTTAATCATTCATTGGAATAAAGCAATATTTGTTCCAATCTTGCGAGATAAAATCCGCAACGTCCTGCAAGAATAGTTGACTGAAGATGCGAGCCATCAGCATCCCCGGTTAAGTTTTGCATACTTAACTGAGGGGGGTGCTTTCCGATCACCAGCCGAAAATAACCTACGGATTTGCTCCACGTATCGCAAGAGATTTATGAAGGAGAGCAAGATAGATTACGGGCGGTGCCCGGGAGCGAGGCAGCACGAGGTGATTTTTGTTTGACTTTGGGTACGATGGGCCTATAGCATTCAAGCAGATGTGCAGTCAGTTGGATGAAGGAAAAATAAGGGGTCGTGCTAAGTGGGGAGCTAGCGGTGCCCTGTACCTGCAATCCGCTATAGCAGGGCGAATTCCCACTCTAGGGATCTCGGTTTTTGGGGTCTGGCCCTGGTAAGTGGTGATGAAGATTGGGTCCTGCGCAACGCAGCGCTCTGAACCTGGTCAGATCCGGAAGGAAGCAGCCATAAGGAGATGTCTGCGTGTGCCGCAGGGAAGCCTGATTGGAGCTAACTGCCGGGTGTCCGCCCGGGGACTGGATTTCAACGGTGGGTGCACGACCCTTAATTTTTTGCTCTTCATAAAAAATTGGACAGCGAATGATGTAGGGGCGCGCCTAGGCGTGCCCCTACTAAATCCGCGTGAATCTGCGGTTGCAATAAATACAAACCACAGATAAACGCAGATGAACACAGACCAGCACTTAAGAGGTTCTTGATATAAAGAAGTTGAGCACGAAGAAGGAGTATTAAGGTAGATGTTGCGCGTATGACTTGTTGAGATGAAGCGTCCTGCAGTTATTGCCACTCTTCTACTGATTGCCGGGCTGGTGCTCGGCAGATTCATATTTATCCCACCGCTTGTTGTTTTCGTTGCACTGGGGATAATTGTCGGTGGGGAGGCGTGGCTGCTGTTTCGGGCGCGCAAATCAGGTCAGGTGCCACCATCGGGAGAGTTACTGATGGTGGCATTCTTGCTGATAGGGGTGTTTTTGCAGAACGGGATCGAGCGAGAGGATGCGCATGATGTGGCGATGGTTCAAGCGGTGCAGGATATTGAGAGGGTGGAATTGGAAGGCGTGGTTGCTGGAGAGCCGGATGAGCGCGAGAGGAACACTCGGATTGTTTTAAAGAGCGGCCGGGTAAAGACAGCGCCGGATGAAGAAGAGATTGAGCTGGCGACGCGGGTGCTTGTGGTTTTTTCAGGGCAAGCGAAAGAGGTGGTGGATGAGCTGGTTGTAGCGCGAGGGGACAGGATACGAGTGTGGGGACGACTGCGGCAAGCGCCGTATCTTGCCAATCCAACGCTGTTTAACTATCGGGCGTTTTTGCGTCAGCGTGGGATATGTGGGCTGGTGAGATGTTACTATCCTGTGAATTTCGAAGCCGTGTCCAAGCCGGACGAGCGCAATATAGTAGCGCGGACGCTGCGGGGCATTTTTCTCTACAAGCACGAGTGCGTGGCATTGTTTGAGCGAGTTGCGGGCAGGGAGACAGCCAGGGTGATGGAGGCAATGACGCTGGGGCGGTCGCACGCACTTGAGGCGAAGGAGAGGGAGCGATTTGTGCGCACGGGCTTGGTGCATCTGTTTGCGGTGAGTGGCTTGCATACGGGGCTGGTAGTGCTGCTGTTTTTCATTGTGCTGCGGTTCGCGGGTCTGCGGCTCCAGGCATCGGCAATCGGGACGATTGTAGGAGTGTGCTTATATATGGCGCTCACAGGATTTCGGCCTACAGTGGTACGAGCAGGGATTATGGCGAGTTGCTTTCTTGGGTCGTTTTTGTTGAAGCGCCAGGTGGAGGCAATCTCGACGCTGGCGTTTGCAGCATTCTGGGTGCTGTTGCTCAATGCACGGGCACTGGGTCAGGCTGACTTTCAGCTTTCGTACGTGAGTGTCCTATCAATAATCCTTTTTAAACCGGTGCTGGAGGAGATCCTGTTCTTCAAGCGGAAACGTGACCAGATTGGGGTGAGGAGATGGATGTACGTTGGAAATCGCTACGTTCTGAACCCGTTCCATGTTTTGATTTGCGTGCAGCTGGGTTTGCTTCCGCTGTTGGCGCACTACTATCATACGTATTCGCTGGTGGCCGTAGTGGCGAATCTGATTGTGGTACCGCTGGGATTTGTAGTGATTATCTTGAGCCTGTTGGTCAGCACGCTCGGGATGGTGGCATTTGGCGTGGCGCAGTTGCTGGGGTATGCGACAGTGGGGGTCGTAGCACTGATTCGATGGGTGAACGACGCATTTGCGAGCTTATCGTTTGCAGCGTTGCATCTGCGATCATTTCCGTGGTGGTTGGTGGGGGCGTATTATCTGGTGTTGATGTCGGGATCGTACGTTATTGCACAAAAAGGGCCGATTGCAGCGGCGAAGCGCAAGGCGAGATTTTTATTAACGCTCGGGTTTGTTGTGGCGCTGCTGGTATGGTTTCCGATTCTGCAATACGCAGGTCGGGGTTTAGTGGTGTATTTTCTTAACGTGGGGCAAGGCGATAGCATATACGTTGAATTTCCAGGTGGAGAGAACATGCTTGTGGATGGCGGTTCAGATTTTCCGGTGAACATGGGAGAGTTTGTAGTGCAGCCGTTTTTACGGAATCATGGAGTGGATGAGTTGAGCGTGGTGGTGGCGACACATGGGGATCAGGATCATATCGGTGGTCTTGGGACAGTGCTGGAGAATTTCTTTGTGGGGTTGGTAGTGGAGGGAAGTTCAGATGTAGAGACCGCCAAATTCCAGGAGTTTGAAGGGACGATAGAGCGTCTGGGGATACCGCGGCATTTGGCTGGACGCGGAGATCGGCTGGCAGGGATTTCTGGGGTAGAGGTGATGGTTTTGAATCCAGATGCAAAGATGCGGGGGCGCCTGGGAAGGAATAATGATTCAGTGGTCTTGCGAGTGCGCTACAAGGATGCGGCAATACTGCTGACGGGCGATGCAGAGATGGAAGCAGAACGAGGAATGGTAGAATCGGGCCTGGAGTTGCGCAGTGACGTGCTGAAAGCAGGGCATCATGGCAGCAAGTCGAGCAGCAGCGAATTTTTTCTGAAGGCGGTAGAGCCGCGCATAGTAGTGATTTCCGTGGGTGCGCGGAATAGCTATGGGCATCCAGCGCCTGAAGTGCTGGAGCGGTTTGAAGCGATTGGAGCACGTATCTATCGAACAGATCGCGATGGGGCAATTATCGTACGCACCAGTGGCAAGCGCATGCAAGTTTCAACCACGACAAATGAAAACTGAGCCAATCCATACGCGCTTTCTTCGTCAGTTTTCTTCGTGCTGCTTCGTGCCCTTCGTGGTACATTATTCAAA
>CAYVXD010000113.1:0-13561 GCA_964454265.1 uncultured Candidatus Sumerlaeota bacterium
AATATCAGGACACGAATCTGCTGCAATACCGGTTGGTCAAGGCCCTGGCTGCATCGCACCGCAATATTTGCGCGGTGGGCGACGAAGACCAGAGTATTTACAGCTGGCGTGGAGCGGAGCTATCCAACCTTCTGGATTTTCAGAAGACCTATCCTGATGCCAGGCTGATCAGACTTGAACAGAATTATCGCTCCACACAGAACATTCTCACAGCGGCTACACACGTCATTAAGAATAATACACAACGCTTAGGGAAACGGCTATGGACTGAGCGTCAGAGTGGTCATCCTTTCACGCTCATTGTTGGAGCGACCGAGCGCGACGAGGCAATGCTGGGAGTCGAGGCAATCGAGCGCTTACATAGCCAGGAGCAAATTTCTTATTCGCAAATGGCAATCTTCTATCGGCAAAATTCGTTGAGCCGTAACTTTGAAGATCATCTCCGGGCTCGTAACATCCCCTACCAGGTCATCGGCGGCATCCGGTTTTACGATCGTGCAGAGATCAAGGATTTGATTGCCTATCTGAAAGTGGTGGCAAATCCAAATGCATCGTTGAGTTTACAGAGGATCCTGAACAAGCCACGCCGCGGCATTGGCATGCGAACTCTCCAGCAGGCGCAAGACTTTGCCCATATGCATGACCTTACGCTTTATCAGGCCCTGAATCGGTGTTGCCATGAAGCCCGAGTTTCTCCGGCTGCAACCAGAAAAATCAACGCCTTCCTCGGCCAGCTCGTGCACTGGCAGGAATGCTCCAAACAGTGCAACCCATCCCAATTGCTTAAGACTATTCTTGAAGATACTCGCTACATCGAGTCGTTGGGTAAGGAGAAGTCCCTTGAAGTACTGGCCAAAAAGGATAATATACAGGAATTGCAGAACGCCGTGGAGCAGTATCTCTGCGAATACCCCATGGCTAGTCTGGAAGATTATCTTGAGATGGTCTCACTTTCCACACACATTGATGAGTTCAATGAGAAGGAAGAAGGTGTGGCGTTGATGACATTGCATTGCGCAAAGGGACTGGAATTCCGCACAGTCTTTATCGTTGGCATGGAAGAGCCAATTTTTCCGAATCACCGTGCTGTTGAAGAAACTGGCGATGTTGAAGAAGAACGGCGATTGTTTTATGTCGGGATGACCAGGGCGAAGGATCGCGTGTTTCTCAGCCGCGCCGACTCTCGTATGGCTTTTGGCAGCGTGCAGTGGAACGTACCCTCCCTCTTCCTGCGGGAACTTCCACCCGAGCTTGTGCAGGAGATCGACGAGGAGGAGTTCGCGTGGGTTAAAGACGCTCGTGAGGGCCACGTAAGCCATGGGACTGCCAAGCGCCGAACAAAAGGCGCTGATCCGTCGCGTCGCAGCACGCATTCGTCTGTCTTCCCTGGGCAGCGAGTGCGCCATCCTTCCCTCGGCGATGGAACCGTTGTTGCTGTTCGCGGCGAAGGTGATGCACTAGTAGTCTCAATTCAGCTGGACAGCGGCCAACAGCATGATGTCTTGACACAATATACACAAATTGAGCATATTACGTAAGCGCCTCATAGAGGCATACAACATATCGGGAGAACGACTTATGCCATGTGCCAAGATTCTCATCGCGGATGCTTCGGAGGACTTTTTGTCGCTATGCCGCGAAACCCTTGAGGGGAAGTACGAGGTTCTTACGAGCAAAGAAGGAACCGAAGCACGGGATATGATCGAATCGCGCAGGCCCGACCTGGCGATTCTCAATATTGAGCTGTCTGGTCTGGACGGCCTTGAACTTGCCAAGCGAATCAAAGAGTCGAAAATTCTTAAAAATACCGCGGTGATTCTTGTGAGCAACGTCGTTCTGGATGAGAATCTGCCTGATGGCTTCTGGCGTATGGGCACACAGGCAGATGGGTTTATTACCAAACCAGTTGACCCGGCAAGGCTGCATGCGCAAATCCAGTCGGTGTTTCTGAAACGCAGCGGACGTACACCCTTTAAGCCGACCGGATATCTATAGGATATCTGCGCCGCTGGTCCCCTTTCGACCCGAGAAACTTGCATGGGCGCAAAACGCAAATGTGACAATTGCGGCAGAACCGTGCCGAAGGACGAGACTATCTACGAGATCAAAATCGAGCTCTATGCCAAGGCCGAGGAGTTAGAAATTGACGAGGATGATCTCCAAGAGGATCACATGGCGGAAATCGAATCTATTATTGAAGCACTGGAAGACATGGATGTTGAAGAAGTGACGGATCAGGTGTATGAATGCTACAAGTTTGACCTCTGTCCGCAATGTCGCGAGAACTTCCACAGCAAATTGAAACTGCGCTCAAAAGAGAATACGCAAAGCATTGAATGATGCGACTCATGCCAGGGGTTTTCTTTTGTTATCAGAGAAGTGTTGCTGGCGCACATACATGCGCTGACCGACTTGAGAAAGGCTCATAAGAGACCGTTACAATTCAGAGGAAAGGGGAACTCACAATGACGATGGATTATCAGCTTGTCATTGCAGTTGCAGTGATTATTATCGGTGCGGGGATTGCGCTAAAAGCCGGCAAAAAGTGGGGCTGGCTTATTATGGCAGGAGGGATCTACTTGATTTATCATATCCTCAAGTCCCACGGCCTGGTGTAATACTCTTTTTCCCCAATATCCTAATTCTATTAGCCCTTCCTGGCGTTAAGAATCCCCAGCAAATCGTTGCCACCGTTTTGCAAGGTGGCAGCCTGCGATTGCCCCGGTGCCATTGCGCCGCTCAGTTAACCCCTGACTTGCGGCAAAAGATCAAGAAAGTTCTTTCCTACACGAGCGGCACTACCAGCCGCTCGCAATTTCTTCTCTGTGCATCGCTCTAAGCAGATGCGTGTACCTGGAGCCCACATTCCCTAAAAAAAGCAGGTAAGAGATGTAAAGTGCATCTCTTACCTGCCATGATCACTGTATCCAGTTTTTTCCAGCGACGCAAAGTAGGGGCGTATTGCAATACGCCCCTACTCAGTATTCCGCGGTTCGTTTGATTCAGGTCTACGGAATCTCGAGATAATCAATTGCAACGCTGTCCATATAAATCGTCCCGCCCTTGGTCGGATCGAAATCAAGTAGATCGATCGTTACGATGAAGCCATCCTCTTTTGTGGCTGGTGAGCCAGGCAGAGTTGGGCTCTCCCAGTAGACGTCGTATTCAGTACCACCGACTTCCGGCATTGCGCCTGGGCCGCCAGCACCTTGGCTGTTCAGCTCCATCGTCGCCGTCATCTGTGCGTCTTCATTCTGGCAACGCAGTCTGATCTGTGGCATGACGCTCCGCGCCGACTCACTCGGGCACCTCATGCTGTATGTCGCCCGATAGAGCTTATCCGCCACATATGTCAGCTCATTTGCCGTCCCGCTGGACTGCCACCACCCAAAATTGCCGTAGTCAGCAGTGGTGGAAGTAATAGAGAGCGTGCCAGTGCCAGCGCCGCCGGATATAACTGGACTGAAGCCAACGTTTGTCACGAATCCCCAGTTCGCAAAGTCAGCGGTATCGGTATACGTCTTGACCGCTGTGCCAGATTCCGGACGTGGGAACCGCTCCACTGTTACCTGATCCACATAGTGCGTCCCATACTGCCCTGTGTCGAAGTCAAGCATGTCAAAGGCAACACCCAAGTTGTAGTTCAGTATCGGCGCAAAGTAGATGGTGTATTCTTGCGTTGTTGGATCAGTGGGCAAGGAGTTGCTGTACGAGCCTGCTGCGTTTACGACGTGCGAGGAGGACTCCAGCGCTTGATTCTGGATCCATCGCATGCGGAACTGCGGATTCCCAGACGCTGTGGCTTGACTCGAGGAGACCTGGAACATTGCCCTGTAGACATCACCTGCCACGTAGGCAATATCCGTAGGTCCGTTCCAGAGGCCCACGCGGTTTGTTGTATCATTCGTAGAACTGATGCTTAGCCGGCCATCACTATGGCCGGACAACGCCCCGGAGAAGCCCGTACTACTTATCGGTAGGAATGTCCAGCTCTCAAGAGTTGTATCAAACGTATATTGTGTAGTCAAAATCGGTGTCGGCGTTGGGGTCGGTGTCGGTGTGGGCGTAGGAACCAGGAGCGTTGTTGTGGTATCCGGAATCGTTGGGGTGTCCTCGACATATCCAACATTGTCACGTGCAATACTGTAGAAAGCATAGGTATGCCCATACTCCCCAGCGAAAGTAGCCTCTGTTTGATCTGCGACATCATCCAACCACAGTGTATAATCGCCACCATTATCGGAAACGTAAATGTCATAACTGGCGATACCTGATCCGTACGTGCCGTCATTTCCAGCCCATTGCAGCAAGAATTCGCTCGAATACACAATCTCCGGCAGATCGACCACCTCACTCACTGGGGGAACCGCATCGATGGTGTTGATCCACGGACCGTCTTTTGGCGCGGGATTGAAGGATCCGAGGAAATCAAACTGGACGAAAGCCTGGTTGGCCACTTGCGTTCCAGTGGGAAGGTTGGTCTTCGGTCTCACCGAAAATTCGACCCACCCGATTTCGTAACCCGTTTCCTCGTTGTAAGGCGGCAGAAATCCAGCATTCGGATCAGCCGGATATTGACCCGTTAACGGATCCACGCAATGGAACCACCATTCGATATAGCCGGTACCCGGATTGAAGGTCGCTTTGACGTCCACGGCAATGCTCATATCGGGTCGCAAATCAACACGCGTGTTGATCGCCTGTCCACCGGCAAGCAGCACGTCCCACTTGAGAAACCCAAAACGAGTAAACTTGAACGTGCTAAGATCGAAAACGTTAGGATCTAACGTGTCTTCGATCACAGCATCCTGCGTAGGCACTGGGGCGTCGGGCTTATTCCAAAACTCGATTCGATAGTTGAACGTTCCCCCAGGTGTCACATAGTGCTTCTCGCTAGCTGGTGGCGTGCCGGGAGCATCATAGCCTCCGGGGCCAAACTTATCTTCCGGGGTGTAGGAAGTGCGGAGATTAACGTACTTCTTATCCACTTCTTGCTTAGGTGAGGGCAGAACAGTGGATTGTGAGTGATCAATATACCAGTCGGTTATAACATCGCTGAGTACCCCCACGCCTACCGCTCCCAGCGCAAACCAGCCAATTGGGTTACTGGCAGCCAGCAGGCTGGTCGCGACTAACCCAAGACCAAGGTGGCCACCCGCATGCGATACTTTCCCCAGATCTCTTTCATAAATGCCTCCGCCGATTTCCCAACCGCTTTCTGCCGCTCCCAATATTCCTAGGCCTGCGCCAACTCCCCGACCAAATTTGCCCACTTTTCCCACACTGGAGAGAGCTCCACCTGTGTAACTCGATATAGGTTTAACGCGATGCTCCCAGAATTTTAGCCCTAATGGGTCTATCCAGGTTAAAGGAGCATTGACTGCATACCTGTACGGATTCAAATCACCGGATGGGAATCCAAGCGGATCAAAGCTAAGAAATCTTCCAATGTCTCTGGAGTAAAATCGATGTCTCATAAATTCTAATCCATTCCCTTCAGCTATTACTCCATACTCGCCGACGTATTCAAATGGGTTTGGCACTGTTACTGACTTGCTGAGCGAGATGCCAAATGGGTCATATGTGTAACCATTGAGGATGCTACCGGCTGTGCCAGTGAGCTCGCTAGTGCTCCCAACGGCATCGAAGGTATAGTAGGCTGTGTCGCTACTCGCATCAGTCCGTGATATCAGACCACATCCATGGTCATATCGGGCGACGAGCTGACTTGCCCCGTCATATTCCGCCGCCACGTCACCGTAGCCGATGGGATCAAACACGTATCTAGTTTCAATGCCATTATGAGCACTTGCAACGCGATTACCCAAGGCATCATATGTATAAGTCCATGTGTCGGTCGTCGTGGTCACCTGGATCAAGCAGTTCTCGACATCGTAGCCGTAATTCGTGGTCTCACCGCCTTCGGTCTTACTGATTATATTCCCGTCGTTGTCATAAGTATAGGCTACACCACCCACCTGGGAGTACTGGTTCATCTCATTGGTGGTATAGGCAGCTGAGACCCCGTCATCAATCACTTCCCTCCGGTTGCCTGCGGCATCGTACACATAAGTTACCACATGGCTATCCGGGTAAGTTATACTGATTAGCTGTCCCAAGGAATCATAATTGTAGGTGTATGTACCATCCAGCGTAGTCATTGCTGTGCACCGCCCAGAGGCATCATAGGTATAGTCGAAGCGGGAAATGACAGTATCGTCCGGTTTGTAGTTCACAAGATGGATTAATTGCCCGGCGTCGTCATATTCGTAGGTGGTATAAACACTATTGCCAAGCGTTTTTTGGATCAATAAACCAGCGGCATCGTAGTCGTAGTCCACGATCAAGTTGCCTATGCCGTCGGTCAGACGCTCCAAACGGCCAACAGGGTCATATATATAGTTGATAACATTTCCATCCTGGTCGGCCCGCTTCGCCCTTCGCCCATCGTCATCATACTCGAAGGTAAAGAAATGGCCGGAGGGATACTCTATCCTCGTCAGCCAGTCCGTATTAGAGCCATAGGTCAAGGTGGTGGTGCCATTTGCGTCCGCAGCGGCGGTGAGGTTCCCTGCACTGTCATAAACGTATTCATAGTCGATGAAGCCTGCGGTATTGGGATAGTCCTTGCTAGTCAGTTGCCCGGCGGAGTTGTAGGTGTATGCTACAGTATCACCTCGGCAGTTGGACCAGCTAAGGACGTTACCACTGCTGCTGTGGGTAAGCGTTGCGCTCGTGCCATTCTCGTTGGTGACCGACGTCAGGTTGCCAAAAAGATCGTAGCTATACTGCAGGCCGTTTCCCCGGGGATCGATTAGTGAAGCCAGGCGATTAAAGGAAGTCTCGTAGGTAAAAGCGGTGGTCCTGCGCATCGGATTTTCAATTCCAATAATATTGCCTAGCGCATCATACGAGTATCGGTATTGTTGTCCCATTGCACCCAACAACTGGATGATGTGATAGTTGCGGTCGTAAGTCAGGGCAATGCCGTTTCCCTCACTATCAAGGGCTTTAACAAGCAGCCCGCCTACCCCAAAGCACAGTGTCGCCGTTCTCCCAATGGCATCTTCGATCCTCACCGTTCCTGCCGAATCGTAGCTGTAAGTGACAGCCTCGGCGCCGCCGTCGCGGTACGTCTCGATCAACCGCCCGTGAGAGTCATAGTCAAAATAATCGTGTCTGCCGTCAGGATACTCGGCTGAGGAGAGGGCATGCATACCAGGCAAGGCACCTGTGGTTTGATAGGTATACATTGTAACGCGATCACCCGGAGCTGTTACACTATTCAAGTATTCTCCGTTGTATGAATAAGTTGTAGTTCTCCCCGCCGTATCAGTTATCTGGATGATCCGGTTTTGATCATACGCCAGCGTTAGGTTGTCGCCATTTGAATGCAAGATGCTTGTCAGTCTGCCACCTGAGTAGCCGGCGGTGAGCCGATTTCCATTGGTATCCTCGACATAGTCAATAAGGTTATCTGAATTGAACTGCCATACAGTTCCATCCTTTTGGGTAAGACGATATTTGTCCAAGCTCTTGGTCAACGTTCCATAATCACCCGAAGAAGCCGAGTATTTTCCATTGCCCAGGTTCTTGAAATAGCAGTCGATCCCATTAGGACCATGGACAACGACGCTAGCATCCGAAAGTTCTTCAACAGAGACCTCCCAGTTGTGTCTCCAACCTCGACCCAACGACCCCAATCTGTAGCGAGAGTCAATTGACTGCCCATAAACCCGGGTGAAGATTAGGGGCAGACCTGGGGCTGCTGAAAAGGAATCCTCCGCGCTCGCTATATACCGGCAGGGACTCAATCCCGATGCCTGCCGAGCCTCGAAAGCCAGCAGCGAGGTGACTGAGATTGCTTTTTGACCTACGCTGTGGAGATAATTCATAGTCTCTCGCAGCCTCACAAGGTAATCGCCCCAGGTATTGCCAATTTGTTGCGTCAGGTTTTCCCAAATGGCATCCCATGCATCAGCAGGGATATATTCGGGACGCATGCCGTCTTTCAATGAAGCCCAATCAATGAGATCATCAAGAGATGTGTCGCCGGGCGCCCCAAGCACGGACAGCGTGAATGGGATAGTTCCCGTTCTAAAAGGCATTTTGACTCGAATGGTGATGGAATTCGATTCACCAGGGCCCAGTATGGCTGGCGGCCCATTCGCGCTAAACGCAAGTACACTTATCGTGGAACCGCTAATCCAGGATTGCTCCCTGGGCGCTGATATGTCTGGTAGCTTCCAGCTGACATCCCCGTGGCTCTCGATAGTGAGCAAGGGACTGGGTATGTCAATACTCCCCGTATTAGCGTATTCAATGCGCACATTGATTTCACGCCCAGGTCTTGCCTCGCCCTGCACAATGAGACTAGCTACAAATGGGGAGGGATCGCCGGGATCTGGCATGCCACCCTCAGTGACCGTAAGAGCGTCATATTTCGTAGCCAGCTCTGGTCCCGGGTTTGTCACAACAACGTCGTACACATCGGGGACGGCACCGGCGCTGGCAAGGTCAAAAGTAGCGTACAACGTGGCTGTATTCACAAAATACTCCTCGGCTGCAATTCTCGTTTCATCGCTTGCCACTAATTCCACCTGCGCCTCAGAGCTAAAACCGTCACCAGTTATCTTTATTGTTGCCTTCCCTGCGTTTCCCACCTCGGTGGGAGCTATAGCATGAATCTCCAGATTCGTCTGCTCAATGGAAAGCGTGTAATTAGCTGAACCACTTGGATATTCTGGGAGATAAACTCCCACGTAATATGTTCCCTCCAACGGGTTAAACAGACGTATCACCCTATCATACTGGTTGTAGGTGGTGCCTTTGGCGTCGTACTCGCTAAGCGACGGTGGCAACGTATAGCGAAGGAAGAGTTCCAGTGCGCTGTTCGGTTCGTCTGGTTGGAGCAGGATTCGCACAGTGTGCCCCGGCACCCCTTCAAAACGATAGAAGTGCCATTGCCCATTCCCTATTGTTTCGCTTACAGGGATGTCCAATTCCATCTGCGGAACATCCACAGCTAGCACCCGCGCCGAGACGCCTACATTATTAGTCTCAACGGCTTCAGTAAATGCGCGGTCAGCATTTGTGTGAACCAAGACATACCTCGGTCCGGGGGTAGCAGGCGCCGTGGCTGTGAGTGTCTCGGTATAACCGACGCCGGGAACTAACGTCCCACTGTGAGTGCGACTCTCTATCAGCTGATCATCTGCGCTGATAGCCTGGTCGGCGGAGAGATACACTTTGTCCTGCCACGGCCCGACACAGTTGAGCATACCTGCATTGGTAACCGTCCAATTTACGGTGAACAATTCGCTGACACCGACATACTCTGGATCCGGATCCGAGACATGCTTCACGATCAGATCGCCTGCGGCGGTGTCTTCTTGCCGCTCGTACGCTCCCATATCAACATACGAGGGATACCCCGACCCCACGTTGGGCATGCCCTGATCATCATAGCGGTAACGGCCGAGGATGTCTTCTGTAGGGGCAAAGGCGCCGCGTCCGGAGTCTATGGCTGGCGAGCCGGAATCCAGTTCATAATTCCCTGCTGCTCGGTCTTCGAAAAGCGGATCCGTGGTGATATTACCATTCTGATCGAGTTCTGGGATACCTGGATCATCGTCCCAGATAATCTCCTGACCGTCGGGGTTATAAAAGTCGCAGCGGCGCACTATCACCTCAGGTGGTTCACCCTCATGATGAATTCCGTTGCGATTGAAAGCGACAATAGTGTTTTCCAAAGTGAGATTTGCAGCGCCCACATGAACTCCAGCTGCGTCCCAACCTATAGACTCATACCCTTGGTATCCATTGCCCGAAACCGTACAATTCCGAAAGACTTCCTGCGAACTGGCACGCACGAAAATTCCAGCGTAGCCGTTGTCTATAATCAGAAGGTTCTCCGCTTTAATCTCAACATACGGCTCATAGACATAGACCCCCCACCATCCGTCTCTGATGATTCCATTTCGCAATTCCACATTCGCACCCTGCGTGTATCCATGAATAGCTATTTCGGCGTATCTAATTTCAAAATTCTCCAGTATCCCCCATGCCGTTGAACTGGTGAAACGAATCCCCCTCCAATCCCCTGCAGTAGGACTACTTGCCCCACCATCGCCATTTGTGTCGCCCCCGGCGGTGTCGTCTCGCCATGAAGTCAGAATCACCGGCTGGTCTAGCGTGCCGTTGATAACAAGGGCTCCTTGAACATCTATTCCGTAGGCACTATTCATAAACTTGATCACTGTTCCAGCTTCAATGGTGAGCGTTGCACCGCTCATTACGGTAATTGAATTGAAGGCTACAGGCTGGCTTGGAGAATCCAAAGTCGTATCGTCGGTAATCACCCAGTCTGTAGATTTTATGAGAGTAACATCTTTTCCGGTGAGATCTGAGCCGTCTACAAGTGTATCTGCTAATGTAGTAGTGTCCGCCTGATAGCCAGTCGCGGCGACCTTTATGTCATAAGTTCCGTTCGGGATATCCGGAAGGGTATATGGCCCTGAACCAGGGCCTACTGTATCTGATTCCAGGGCAAGATCAGTATCATTTTCATAGAGTGTGACGTCAGCATAGGCGGTAGGTAAGGCATCAGAAAAGTAGACGGTGCCTGAAATAGTATACATTGGCTGCGTGCTTCTCTGCAATTCCACGTTTTGACCTAGAAGATCAGATTCACCTACTACAAGTCCCTGGAGGGTAGTATAGTCTGTGTCATAACGAAATGCTGAAACTACCAGGTCACAGGTCGCATTCTTAGCAACTACAATTTCATAGGGTCCGCCTCCGGGCGCCGTCAGTGTTTGGTTTACCAGATTAGTGGTTCCTCCATCATATGCCCTTATTCTGGCAACAGCTGTTGGAGAGCTATCACTAAAAGTTACGTTCCCACTGATCCAACAGACATCAGCAGAAAGATGTCCAAAATAGCTGAGATAACCAGTTGGAGTATCTCCCCGTACGCCCCAATAAATCTGATTATTCTCACTATCAACATAAATGGACCCATGATAAAACAGACTGTAAGGAATTTGATATTCAAAGAGCTTTTCCCCTGTGTCTGCATCTAATCCCCAAATCATATCGTTATAATAGTATACCCAGAGAATGCCATTCCCATAATCTCCGCCGATAGAACGCGACCAGTGATCATAGGAATACGGGTCAGGGGGAATAAAATTAGTATTCACCTGCCAGGTGTCAGTTGTTACGTAGTCGAACCTTCTCGGCCACCCTTGCCGCTGAGCAGGGTCTGGGTGAGCAGGGTAATAATCAGAGCCCCAGGCTTGAATTCCGAAAACGGTATCAAAATCCGGTGGGATAGCGGACACAGCACTTTTCGCTGCCGGCGAGGTAATCAAATCCTCAGAGCTAAAAGTTAATCCGTCCGTTGTGGTCATTAGTTGGATTTTATCATTTTCCCCGCCTCCGGCTACATATATCCTCGTATTGCTACCACTCCCATACGCCCTGATACAGCGAACAATAATGTGAGCATCAGGACTTACAAAATTTAATCCTGGCACGATTTGACATGTCGGAGTCGCCGTCTCATCCTCCCATCTTATCAGGTCACCCGAGGTGTAGAGAACACTATAAACAGCCCCGTCGTCAGCGACGGAGAGGCTAAAGTACACGTTACCTGCTAATTCAGGAGGGTTTTGTAATGTGCCAAGCTGTGTTCCGGTATCTGCCGAGCAGATCGTAATTGTCTCCGTTCCCCCAACTAAGAGATGACTTGTAGTCTTATTGTAAGCGACTGCAACGACTCGGGCTGAAGTATCACTTATCCACACCTCAAGTGGCTCCATCACAGCAAATGCCGAGCTAGCTGCTGCTAGAATACAAATGATCAAAACAAATTTTTTCATGAGTTTGCACCTCTTCCTCTGGAATTATTTCTTAAGATTTTGCACGTCGTCAGAGCTTTTTGGACATTATGAGAGTTAAAACAAATTGTTCATTCTTTTTAAATGTAATTTTAAAATTAATTTACTAAAATTCCGCGAATCTTTCCGGCCTGAACAATGAATCCAGCCGCATTTCTGGGATTTCTTCGACTTCTTTCACTTGCTAAAGCACACTCGCTATCATCTTTGCCCTAATATGCCACACAACCTGCTCTCTAATAGACCCCAGTTTTTTTTAAAAGACAGTTACCATCAATGTTGTGCCAAGTCAATAAAAAATTGGTAAATACTAATGCTGCTCCAACAGATAATGAAGCAGTTGGACAAATTCCCTGTAGCGGTCGCATTTATGCGACAAAATGCGATAAATCCATAAATCCACCAGAGACGGACAGGTCGCACTGCTACACGCCACAGGCGGGCGAAAAGCCAATACCGGATTATCCTTAGATGTGCATTTGTCTGTCATTATCTATACGAAGAGCAATAATATCGCCCACTGTTTATCAGCCGGTTACGTTAGAAGGAAATAAAGCATATAATAGTCAAAATTGACATTTGCCTGCCGTCGGATTGTTGGCAATAAGAGAAGATGTTAAGGCTGCGGAGCACATGGGACAAAAACCTCTTCCTTCTGGCTAAAATTTCAAAAAGCGGCAATATACACACAGCTTTTTCATAGCTTTCGACATACATTCTTGAAAATCTCCACGCATAAATCTGTTTTTAAGCCTCCTCTATAACTCGCTGCGTCATATAGCAAAATAAGATTGAAACAAACTCTATAATACACCAATCGCTGTCAAGGACGACTTCTGCAAAATTTTCTTGACAACATGGAATTAGTGTGTTATTTGATCTATTCTTCAAATAAGGGAGGATTAATAAAAGGAGGATTAATAATGCTGAAACTAAGGCTAACACATGAGAATGCTTGGAAGTTTTTGGTTCTGTTCCCTTTTCTTTTGTCTGTGGCTTGGTTTTTAACTACACCGGCTCTAGGAGTGGAGAAGACCGCCATATGGAATGGCGGCTCTGGAGACTGGAATACTGCGAGCAATTGGAACATTACAGAAGTCCCTAATAATAACGGTGATACCTACGTTGTTAATATTGACGGGGGAAAGACGGGAACGGATTCAACTGTATCGCTCAACGCGAGTGTCACCATTGATGGGATGACGATTGATGATGGCGATACTTTGAATCAACTCAATTATTATGATATTAATATTGCTGATGGATTTACTACCAACAATGGCACGTGGAATATGAACGCCTTGAATTCTCAAACCTATCTTCGTTTCTATGGGGAATCAAGTCTATCAGGCGCCGGGCAGATAAATATGAGTAACAGTGCCTATAACTACCTCTGGACTGACGGGAGCATGCTGACACAGTCATCAGGGCATACCATTCGAGGTGGAGGGCAAATACTCAATAACACCGGCGGTATGATCAACCAAGGCACTATCATCGCTAACCACCCGACTGTCATGACCATAGATCCGAACAATCTCGCCTTCACGAATAATGGTATCTTACGTGCGGAGGGAGCTGGTGGAATTACGCTGCAGAATGGAACGTTCAGCAACACAGCTTCTGACATTGATGTACTAAACGGGTCTCAACTCACA
>CAYVXD010000114.1:0-13393 GCA_964454265.1 uncultured Candidatus Sumerlaeota bacterium
GGCGGATCGTGAAGGCGTCTCGCCTTCACATGAGGAGAGGGCAGGATGCCCTCCAGACTGTTCGCCGCGGCGAACGCTACCCATCAAAGCAATATTGAAAGGGCACCAGGCATTAGCATTAAATCCGAAAGATCTAGCGCAACTTTTGAATCGCTCCAATTGTAAACCCCTGGTTTTAATCAGGCTGAGTGTCGTCCTGATTTAAGAAGAAACCAGCCATAGAGAAGCCCAAACAAAACGGTTCCCAGTGGTACGGAAATCAGATAAGAGGGGAGAAGAAGATTCAAGGCTAATACGATGAAAGCACAGGCAACGGAGCGGCCAAGCCACTGGGCAAAGACGATCCAGGGATAGACCGTCCACAGCGAGAGCTGAAATTTCTCCATCACAATGGCCGTCTGGTACATCTTATGGATGTACGTCGCCAGAACCGTTGAAATTGCAGGGCCCCAGATGCCAATGAAATGAAGCAGAATGAGGCCCAGAACGAAGTTGATCACAACGTCTATCACGCGCCCAATTAAAGCGTATCTTTGCAGTCCTGCAGCAATCAGCAAGGGATGGTTATTTGCTACCCGCAATGGGAGCAAGAATAAATAAATACAAAAAATCGGAACGCTGTCCTTGTAACTCTCAGTAAAAAGCAGAGGGATAAAGATATAGGCCGTGACAAGCAAGTACGTAAACATAGGATAAATGAGCATCGCCAGCTTTTTCATACTGTTGTGCAATAGTGCAATAGCCGCCGTCTCGTCTTGTTGCTTTAGCAGCCTTGAAAATTCTGGCATCACTACTGCACTGACTGATCCCAGAAGAATTATGATGAGAGGAAGTTCAATCGCTCCGATGGAGTAAATCGCATACAGAGTTTCGGTTCGCAAACATGCCACCAGGTACTTGTCAATGTTGAGCGATATGACATCAACTGCACCAATAGCCCCAAGCACTGCTACATAGCCCAATATCTGTTTCAATAGTGCCGGATCGAACGTTTTCTGCCAGCCTCCATAAAGTCTCCCCGTCATCCAGAGCGTTAAAACCAGCTTCATCCCGGCGATCAGCGAGAGGCCGAGAAAAATCAACTCGATTGACCTATAGTAGTGCCCGAAAAATAGATTCACTGCAAAAAACAGAAGGGCATAAATCGCCGTGATAACCAGTAAAACTACCTGTTTGTTATGGATGATAAGCAACGGGTCCAAACAGTAGGTCGGAAGAACGATGATCAGATAAATTCCAATCACCTGCAAAATGGGCACCAAATGCGGATTGCCCAGCAGCGCAGCAAGGATTTGTGGAAATATGACCAGAAACAGGGCAATCGGCAGGCTGACAACTGCCAATATACTGTAGAAAAGCCAGAGAATTTTGCGTGACGTGGCAGGATCAGATCGAGGGAGGAAAAAATTGATCCCCTGTGGAATCCCCAGAAGCAGCACAGGTACCAGGGTGTTAACCAGCAACCAGCTCTGCTGGTAGCGTCCGAATTCATTGACCAGGAAGATCCGGGTCAACAGAATATTCGTAGCAAGCACCGCGAGGAATTGAATGATCTTGCTTGCCCCAACAACAGCGGTCTTTCTGCTCAGCTGACCAAGACCCAGAGAATCGAGAAAATGGGGAAATGGTGGTAGTTTTGAAGCGGAGTATGCATTGGAGGGATGTTCCATTTCAATCATATAGGGGCGACCCGCCACGGCGGGTCGCCCCTACTACTCTTCTTTTCTATGCCAATTCTGATGGACGCCGCGGCTAATCAACGCATGGCGCCGCACACGGTTCCACGGAATGCTACAAGGCGTCGGCTCCACGTTCCCCGGTGCGAATGCGAATCGCTTCATCGAGATTCACTACAAAAATCTTTCCGTCACCGATCGTTCCCGTTTTCGCGGAGCGCTCGATGGTTTCCAGAACCCTGTCGACCCGCTCGTCTTCAATGGCAATTTCAATCTTCACTTTAGGCAAAAAATCAATTTGATACTCGCTGCCGCGATAAAGCTCCGTATGTCCCTTCTGTCTACCATAGCCTTTTACTTCACTGATCGTCATCCGTACAATCCCCAGTTCAGCCAGCGCTTCTTTTACATCACTCAGCTTGAACGGTTTGATAATGGCCATTACCAGCTTCATCCGTGCCCCTCCCAGGGAGAATAATGCCATTGGCTATACCGTGAGCATGAAGTAGACCATGTCTTCATAGGAGGTGTCAAGAACTACAGATTGTCTGCCCCGGGAAATTTACAGGGACGCTTTAGCAATTCCATGCAAGACAGCGCCTTGCAATAACAGAATAAGGCTCGGTTTGGACCTACCTGAAGATTTCGCCGGGCGCAGCAGCCTGAGGCGTTGGCGCTGGTGCCCCGGGAAATGAGGGGAGCGACGGAAGTGTACCACTTGGGCTGGGAACAGAGGACGATGGTATGCCCAGCCCTGGTGTCGTGCCAAGACCCGGGATAGATTCGAGGCCTGTTCCGGGAAGTGCACCCGTTGGACCAGTTGGCGTGGGTGTAGGGGTGGCCCCTGTTTTCGGCAGAAGCATTTTGGCTCTGGCAGCCATAAACTTGGCGCCAAACGTATAGCGCCGTGCATCTCGTTCAGCAATGCCTCGTCTCTCCCTCTCGACGATCTCTAAATTTTTGGCAGTACGCTGGAGAATCTCACCATTTAAGTCCTTTTGCTCTTGCACGAGTTTTAATGCCTTCTCGGTAATGTTATAATACTTTACAGATTCGTCTCCATAAGTTATTCGGGCGCGATCACAAGCCAGACGTGCAAGCAGAAAATCCAACTCCACCACCTCAGGATTGAGATTTACGGCCTGCTCCAGATATTCAATCGCGCTAATTGGATCTATCCTGTCCAGGCTTTCGACCGCCTTCTCATATAATACCCGCACCTCAGACCCAAGTCTTTCCACGTCTCGCTGTTCCAGCAGCATGATCTCTTGCGAAACTACCAGTGAACCCAGCAGCACAAGAAACGCTACCATTCCAATTGCGACGCCCTTTCTGTAATTCATGCTCAAAGCCCTCCAGCATAAAATTTCCAGTTCCTTAGTTACTCTTGAAATTCTTATAAATAGCTATTAAAATACTTTTCGCGTTGTGACAAGCTTTTTTTCACTTGTGCGAATATTACCTAAAGCTCTGCTCGGGTTAAAGCACAAACAATGCTCAATTGTTTGGGTAGCATAAATCATATGTTGCCGGAAGCATCTTTGGCAATTGTAAGATTGGACTAATATTATATTGCCACAACAGCAACTTCTTAACAGTTCATCATAATAAATTTTATTGACTTTTATGGCACTCATAGGTGATAATATTTCTCTGGATAGGGAAGCAGAGGGGATAGAGTCAAGGAGAAATTTCGCTTATGCTTCCTGGCAATAGGCGTTTAGGAGCGATATATGATTGGTGAAAAGGAAAAGACCTCGCTACACAAAGCCGCAAAAGAAATGTTTGATAAGAAAGGCGTTGAGGGAACTACTCTGGCTGCTATTGCAACTGCCGCACATGTTAACCCGAAAACCGTGAAAAAACAATATGCAAAATCTAGCGAGATTTTACGGGAAATCCTGAGCGAGGGCATTGATGTAACATCCAGATACTTCCAAAAAATTGTTAACGAACGGGGGAAAGCAGATGTAAGACTTACGCGCCTGGTCAAGGAACTTCTACGGCGTTACCAGGAGCACTACCCTTTGTTTAAATTGGCTAGCATCAATTTTGAGTCACTAAATGAAGAAGATCTCCAGCTTCGTGGCATACTGACGAAGGAGCAAATTGCTCGCTATCGTCAGAACACGGCCATTATGGGCCGCATCATTGCCCAGGGACAATCCGAAGGACTCTTTGTAGACGCAGACCCTCTGGAGACGGCTTACCTGCTGCGCGGCATGATTAACGCCGCAATTAAATATTGGCAGATTACAAACAAGGGCGAGAGCCTGGCGTCACATACCAACGTTATCATGAAGCTGTTCCTTAAGGGCCTCTATAAATAGTGCGCAAGGGTGGAGGAAATCCCCTCGCCATAAGTGAGGGACGCTGTCAATATGTGCACTTGAGGCGCATTAACCACTAAGACACAACGCACGCTAAGGAAGAGGGGCGACCCGGTGGGTCGCCCCTCAATATATCATGCAGCATTGTAGGGGCAGGTTGCAAACCTTGCCCCTACTGCTACACGTCGTGCCCTCGTGGTTTGATATTGCTTGATATTTCTTATTGTTACGCGCTTAAAGAAAGCACCAGGGCGGGATAATCTAGCTCAATGGTCCTTTTTCATTGACGAATTGGGTGTTGCCAGTATCACAGTGGAAGAAGAAATGTTTTAACTCTTTGGTGGGCCGATAAGCTCCTGGAGAACCTTCGGGATATCGCTGAGATTCATTACCGGATGGGCGCTGGCTTCTTCCAGGGCATTAAGTTTGGTCTGAGCAGTACCCATCTCACCCTCAATAATCGCGCCAGCGTGCCCCATTCGTTTTCCCACAGGGGCGTATCGCCCTCCAACAATTGCCAGAATTGGTTTCCGTATCTGTCGGATAGTCGGCGCAGCGCTTTCTTCATACACGCCTCCGATCTCACCCACGAGAATGACAGCATCGGTTTCCGGGTCCTCGTCAAATAAGGGTAAGATCTCAGCAAAGGTGGACCCCAGGATGGGATCACCTCCAAGGCCCACACATGTGCTCTCGCCATAACCTGAGCGCGTAAGCGTATCCGCAACGTAGTATGTCATTGAGCCAGAGCGCGAGACGCTTCCAACGCGTCCTTTCTTGAAGGCAATTGGAGGGATAATGCCAACATTCGCCTCATCCGGACTGATAATCCCTGCTGTATTCCCGCCAATGACCATTGTGCCATGAGCTTTTGCATATTTGCGAATGCGGATCATATCATGAATCGGTATATGCTCGGGAACTACCACAACCAGCTTGATTCCGGCCCGAATTGCCTCGACTGTGCTATCCAGCACAAATCGCGCAGGCAGGAATAGAACCGAGACGTCCGCCTGATGCCGCTCTACACATTCCCGTACTGTATCGTAAACTGGAATGCCATGAACTGTTGTACCACCCTTACCGGGTGAGGTTCCTGCCACGATATTCGTTCTGCACTTGAGCATTTGACTTGTATGGAAATCACCCGACTTCCCCGTGATCCCTTGAACAACGACCCGGCTGCGTTTGGTGACCAGAATGGCCATCAGTCTGTTTTCCTTTCCTCGCCTCTGGCCAGTTCAACAGCGCGCTTGGCCACATATTCAATAGGTGTTTCAATTCCGTAAATTTCTACCTTATCAAACAGGTGAGGATTCTGCTTGCGCTCTTCTTCAAAAATCCGCAGGCCCTCTTCCCACATATTTCCCGTCATCCGCATGGCAATGGGCTTGGTTAGCTTGCCAGTTTTGAGAAACAGGATCACTCCTTTGGCGAAATCGTCGCACCGCGAGACTCCACCAAACCGTGCCCCGAAAATGGCCTTTACGCGTGAATTCTCCTCCAGCAGCATAAGCATCTTTGCAATTCGCTCAGGACTAGGGCCACCACCAGAGTCCATGAAGTTGGCTGGTCGTCCCCCCAGATCAATGATCAGATCATTGCCGGCAATCCCGAATCCTGCGCCACCGGGAAACATGCCAATATCGCCGTCGAGATCCAGGTAAGGGATGCTCGCTTCGCGTGCCTCCTTTTCGCGATCCGTCATCTCGCCCTCTTCGTGGCGATCCTCTACACCCAACTTCTGCAACTGCCCTTGCCGGAACAAGGCGTCTTCATCAATACTAATGCGGGCATCTGCTGCCACGAGGCTTCCATCCTGCAGCTGAGCCAGCGGATTAACCTCCACGAGTTTCGCATCGTAGCGATAAAAAATATCTACCGTCGCCTTTGCAATCTTCCCTACAGTCTGTAAAGCTTTTCCAGAGAATCCAATCTGCTTCGCAAAGGCAATGCCGTCGTGAGAGAAAAACTGCTCGTCAATTTCGCGCGAAAACTTCACGATCCGCTCAGGGGAACGTCGTGCAATCTCTTCAATTTCCACGCCACCTTCCTCACAACCGATGAGAACGACCTTGTAATTCACCCTGTCAATGGTCACGCCAATGTAAAGTTCTTTAGCAATATCCAGTGCTTGCTCAACATATACACTCTTCACCGGGTAGCCCTTGATTATAGCGGCCAGCAGGCTTCTGGCCTTCTCTGCAGCCTCTTGAGGCGAGGCGGCGATCAGGATGCCACCACCCTTCCCGCGCCCACCAGAAAGAATTTGCGCCTTTAGAACCACTCGATTCCCAATCCGTTCTGCGCAGCTCATCACTTCCTCAACCGTTCGCGCTATAAATCCCTTGGGAATTGGAATCCCATGCTCAGCAAACAATTGCTTCGCTTCGTATTCGTAGAGACGCATTTCTCGTCACCTTCTGTCTGAACCGGGTAGCCTCACTGGAACAGATTCTTTTCCCAACACTTGACTATAAACTTGCTAATTCACCAATGGCACTGTCAATGCAGTCAACGGAAAAATCGGCTTGCTCTTTCGTAATAATCAATGGAGGAGCAAAGCGGACGCTGTTTGGCCCGCACCCGAGAATTAGCAAACCTCGTTTGAAGCAGCCCATCAGAATCTTGTCTCGAAGCTCGGGGCTTGCATTCTTGGTTTTCTTGTCAGTCACAATCTCCATGCCAATCATCAAGCCCAGACCCCGAACATCACCCACGCACTCGTATTTGTCAACCAGCCCTTGGAGTCGGCTCTTCAGGTGTTCTCCAATCTTAGCGGCGTTAGCCATGAGTTGACTTTCAACCAGGTCAATCGTCTTCAATGCGGCCGCACAGCATACAGGGTTACCTCCGAATGTGGTGGCGTGAGAACCGTATTCCCAGTTCATGACGTTCTCCGAGGCAATAATCGCACCTAGAGGCATGCCCGAGGCAATGCCCTTTGCCATACAGATAATATCCGGCATTAGCTCAAAATGTTCTGAAGCGAACATTTTGCCCGTTCGCCCCATGCCACTCTGAACTTCATCAGCCACCAGCAGAATTCCATGCGTGCTACACAGCTCGCGCAGGCCCTGCAAGAATTCTTTCGGCGGTACGAGATACCCACCCTCGCCCTGAATCGGTTCAACAAAGATGGCTGCAACGTTCTCCGGATCAACAGTCTTGGTGAATATCAAGTCGCTAAGGAATTTCAGACAAGCGATGCCGCACGACCCATATACGAGATTATACCGGCAGCGATAGCAGTAGGCGTATGGGACGTGAACCACGCTGGGAACTAAAGGATAAAAGCCCCGTTTCTGAACGACTTTGCTCGCTGTCAGGCTGAGCGCTCCCATGGTTCGGCCGTGAAACGCTCCGAGGAAAGCGATCATCTGGGTACGCCGCGTATGATAGCGCGCCAGTTTGAACGCAGCCTCCACCGCTTCAGCACCGGAATTGGTGAAGAAAACTTTCTTCTTGCCCTCGATTGGAGCCAGACCTGCCAGTCTCTCTGCAAGCACAACCTGAATTTCGTAGTAAAAATCCGTTCCTGACATATGCAGAAATTTTCCCGCCTGCTCGTGCATTGCCTTGACCACCTCAGGGTGGCTGTGCCCCGTGGCACACACCGCAATGCCCGCACTGAAGTCCAAAAAAGCATTTCCGTCAGGATCCGTGACGATCGCTCCATCCCCGTGAGCTATGACAAATGGATAATCGCGAGTATAGGACGGCGACATATAGCGCTGGTCCTTCTCAATGATGGCTCGCGTCTTGGGTCCGGGAAGTTCCGTAACGATCTTGGGTAGCATATCAGCTCCTTCCTTTTTGCTTTCCTGGCCCGTTGCCGGGCTCAGCATTAAATCGCATTCAGGATCTCCACGAGAGATATCTTAACCTATAGGATAGACACGCCTACGTATCAATTTGGGCACGCTGAAGCTTGCCGCTGAAATCCACGTAAATTGACTTCCATTCACTATAGGTATCCAGCACTGTGTGGCTCGACTCGCGGTGTCCATTGCCTGTATTCTTCATTCCACCAAAGGGAAGCTGAATTTCAGCTCCGATTGTCGGCCCATTGATATACGTGATCCCGGCCTCAATATCACGCATAGCCTTAAACGCGGCATTCACGTCTTGGGTATAGATAGAAGAGGAGAGGCCATAGCTGCTATCGTTCAAGGTCTCAATGGCGTCGTCCAGGCTCTCTACTTCCAGAACCACAACCACGGGGCCAAAGATCTCCTCCTGAGCAATGCGCATGCGCCGCGTGACATTGACAAAAACCGTGGGCTTATAGAAGAAGCCCCTGTCGTAATCACCTCCGGTCAGGAATTCACCACCGCATAGCATTCTTGCCTTATCATCTTCCTGGCCGATTTTGACGTATTTATGAACAATGTCACGCTGGCCCGCATTTACGAGTGGACCAACCTGAACCGATTCATCCAGGCCGTTTCCAATGCGCAGCTTCTGCGCCTTCTCGACGAACTGTTCGACGAATCGCTTGGAGATCTTCTTGTGCAGGATCAGACGCGAGGTAGCGGTGCAGCGTTGGCCCGTGGTGCCAAATACGCCCCAGAGCGCACCTTCCAGTGCAAGTTCAAGGTTCGCATCATCCATGACAATCTCAGCGTTTTTCCCGCCAAGTTCAAGCGACAGGCGTTTAAGCTGTGCGCCGCATTTCTCGGCAATTATGCGGCCCACCACAGAGGAACCGGTAAACCCGATAAGCTGGATGCCCGGGTGTTCTACCATCGGCATGCCAACCGTTTTCCCGGTCCCATGAACCAGGTTAATGGCCCCCTCGTGCACGCCAGCTTCAAGGAGGATTTCAACGAATTTCACCGCCGTGGCCGGTGTGTCGCTCGCCGGTTTAAAAACAACTGTATTCCCACACATGAGCGCCGGAAAAATCTTCCATGTTGGAATAGCCATAGGGAAGTTCCAGGGTGTTATGACGCCGCACACACCTACGGGACAGCGAATGGACATACCAAGTTTATTCGGCAACTCGCATGGAACCGTGTCGCCGAACAAGCGGCGCCCTTCGCCAGCAGCATAGTAAGCCGTATCAATGCCTTCCTGCACGTCGCCGCGTGTTTCAATCAGAATCTTGCCCATTTCGCGCGTCATCAACCTGGCGATGTCCTCTTTCCGTTCAACCAGCAAATCGCCCGCGCGCTTTATGATCTCGCCACGCTTCGGCGCTGGAACAAGACTCCACTTGCGAAATGCCTCCCGCGCCGCTGCAACCGCAGCATCCACCTCCTCTTTGCCCGAAGCAGGAAATTCGCCCACAATGTCCCGTGTGTCTGCTGGATTGATGTTCTTAAACGTACCCAGTGATCCCGTAGCTATCCATTTCCCAGCAATGTGATTTCTATATTTCTCCACCATGAAATGCCTCCCTTCTTAGTGGCCCAACTCAGAGCCTGTAAAATTTCTTATTCCTGTTGACGGAGAATGCGTACGTAGCTACTATTTTTAGTAAATGAAAAACGGCATTTGTCAAACAAAATCCGTATGCTGTACAATTTGACCTGGAGACTTATACGACAATGTATCCATTTGTTGCAAGAATCAAACGGACCATCACATCCAATTCGCTCTTTCGACCAGACAGTCGGCTCCTGGTCGGAGTCTCCGGCGGTGCAGACTCGGTGGCCCTGGTTCACGTGCTCCATGAGCTTGCCCGCGAGTGGCGACTCCACCTCAGGCTGCTCCACGTTAATCACTCCCTGCGCGGGGCAGAATCAGACGCTGACGAGCACTTTGTAAAAGCTCTGGCCAAGCAGCTCTCACTGCCTGTAATCTGCGAGCGACTAGAGCTGCAGGTCTCGCAGCGGGTTTCCCACACCTCCCTGGAAGAGCGATGTCGCCATGAGCGCTACCGCCGCTATCTGAAATATGCCAGACGCTACCGCGTTGATGGCATTGTCCTGGGTCATCATAAGGACGATCTCGCGGAAACCATGCTGATGCGCATGCTGCGTGGTGCTGGCCCTCATGGGCTGCACGGTTTCCTGCCTAAATCCTCGTATGAGGGACAAATCGTTCTACGCCCGTTCTATCACGTTACACGACGCGAAATTTGCGACTTTCTCGCGTCGCACGATATTTCCTGGCGCGAAGACTCGAGCAATCGCGACATGCGCTTTTTGCGCAATAAGGTGCGAGCCAAACTCATCCCATTTCTGCAAAAGGAGTTCAATCCGGCTATTGTTGATACCCTCGCCCGCACAGCCCAACTCATGAGGATTGAAGATCAGTACCTCGAAGCCCAGGCGAATCAGATGTTTCACGAACATGCCATGCGCGGCGGCAAGAACATCCTCTGCCTGCCTGCAAAAGTGCTGCAATCTGCTGATCCCGCGCTTCGCCAGCGCCTCCTCCGTCTGGCCTTTATCGAGCTTAGCGGCCAGCCCTACGGCCCAGAGTACACCCAGGTTGAGATGCTCAGCCAGGCGATCCAAGCCCAGCAAGCGGGTCAGCTAATCAAGTGTACTCACAACGTACTGGTCTATATATCATATTATCACATCATCTTTGCCCGGCTCAGGATTCCTCGGCAGATGCAAAAAGATGCTCTCCTTGGCAAACTATTTGAATTGCTCAAGCACAATATGCTGCTCGAGACGATCCAGCCACTGCTCTCATCACGAACACGAACGATACCTATCCAGCGGTCTGCGTTTCACCGGCTTAACAAGCCTGTTGTGCACAAGCTTAATGGCTGGCAGATCAGCCTGAAGCGTGTCAGTGCTACAGCATACCTTAGGCAAAGAATTCGCCACCGGACGAACGCATCACCACTGATCCAGTACTACGATATTGCTGGACTCAATTTCCCGCTCCTGATCCGCAGCCGCAGAGCCGGAGACCGTTTTCAGCCCTTTGGTGGCGCGGGAACACAACGTCTCAAGCAATTCCTTATTGATATGAAGATTCCGCTTTACCTGCGCGACTACGTTCCATTGCTATGCGACAAGCAACAGATTTTGTGGGTCATTGGCATGCGCCGAGGCGATGCGGCTCGTATTGGACCTGGGTCAAAACAGGCAATTCGCGTTGAGATTTCTCGGCTCGAAAAAAAACGCGCACACAAGAAAAATCATGACAAAGCTTAGTACCGTTACGTCATTAGCAATAAGAGTTACATTCTGGCTCATAAGTGCAAGATCATGAAAGCAAAAATAATCGGCGGACTCATCACCGTATTCTGGCTAACCATGATGGTTCTCCTCGTAAAAAATACTATGCTGTCAAGAAACATGTTGGGGCCAACGCTCAGGCTGGATCCAAGCATCTTGGCCGAGAACTGGCAGGACTATGAAGAATGGATGCTGATCGGGTCAGCCAAGATGCCCCAGGGTGCCTCAACGACCCAATTCAAGCGACTCGCGCAGGGGAACGGCTACACCATGACCTCACGCCTGGTCTTGCCGGTGCAAATGGGCAATTTCCGCGAAGCCTTACACCTCGCCGCCGTTGTTCGGCTTGATTCGCAATTCACCCTCTCGCAATTTCGTGTGCGCATGACATTTTACGGAAACACGTGGCAGCTGGAAGGATTAGTACGGGGAAAGAATCTCCTGTACAAAATCGAGCGTAATTCGCAAAAGACCGTGAATGTGCTTCGCCTTCGAAGGCCATTAACGCTCCTGGAAGGTGCCAGCTCACTGTTGCCTCGTAACTTTCAGCTGGAAGTGGGCAAGTCGTATCGGATTGATGTATTTGATCCCTTCTGGATGTTTCAAAAAGGAGAGGTCATCATCACCGTCGCCGAATGGGAACGCATCAACATTGCTGGCCGTACCTATGGTGCTTATCGCATCGAGAGCCAGCTGGGAAACTTTACGACCATCAGCTGGGTTAATGAGGAGGGCTGCACGCTTAGGCGTCAGCTCACTGGCACAATCGTTATGGAAGCCACAAGTCCCGATGTAGTGATTAAACGCTTCCCAGAGCTCAAGGAGCCGCTCGCCCTTCCAGAGCTTACTGTGCGCGATTTTCAGAGGCCTAAAATTGGTGAAATGGATGGCAAAGGAATCCTGAATATCCTCGACGGTGGTAAATCAAAATAAACCAGCGGCGTGTGGGCTCTCGGTGCTTCTCGCGCGCCCATGCCAGGAGGAAAAATCTATGGTGGTAAACCAGCAACACACGGCCACCGATCGCGTGGCTATTCAGACGATTAATCTCACAAAGAAATTCGAGGAGCTGTATGCGGTAAAGCACCTCAACATCTCGGTCAAAGCCGGCGAACTCTTCGCATTCCTCGGCCCAAACGGCGCTGGCAAGACAACCACGATTAAGCTTCTGACCGGCTTACTGCGGGCAACCGAGGGCCGTGCCATTGTCGGAGGCCACGACATCCAGCAAGAGCCGCTTCAAGCCAAACGCCTGATCGGCTACATTCCTGATCATCCCTACTTATACGAGAAACTATCCGGACGCGACTTCTTTCATTTCGTTGGCGATCTGTTTGAAATTCCACGCGATATCCAGATAGAAAAGCGTGACTTTTTCTTCGAACTGTTTGACCTCGCCCCAGTGGCCGACAAACTGATTGAAAACTACTCGCACGGGATGCGCCAGAAGCTCGTTTTCTCCGTCTCGCTCATGCACAGTCCTGCTATTATCATTGTGGACGAGCCAATGGTTGGCCTTGACCCTCAGAGCGCCCGCACGGTGAAGAACCTCTTCCTTGAGCAAGCCCGCAATGGTGTCACTGTCTTTTTCTCCACCCACACGCTTTCAATCGCAGAAGAACTGGCAGACCGCATTGGCATTATCCATAAGGGAGAACTCATTTTTAGCGGAACGATTGATGAGATGAAACAGGCAGTGAAACGCGACGGTAAGCTCGAGGATCTTTTTCTCGAGATCACTGCCTCCTGAGCACGCCATTCCGCGGACATGTGCAATACGACGAGCGCGCAGAACCAGGTGTTTCCAATCAATTAGGAAGGGCAGAGGAACCGAAACAGCTTTTCCTGACGGTGTGAACAGCAATGACGTCAGCCATTCCAGTTGTTCTCAAAGCCAAATATCGAATCATTAACAATCACCTGTCGAACCTCAGAAGGCATATCCTTATTCATCTCTTCGTGGGGCTTGGCGTCCTCTTCGTATTAATTGGGGGAGGAACAGCCTTTTTCCACTTCATTTTTAGCTTTCTCATGCAACAGGAGGTCTTTGGGCCGCCGCTTATGGAGCGCCTGTTCGGCATGCTTATGATGGCGTTCTTCTTCATGCTTGTCTTCAGTAACCTGATTATTACACTATCTACCACTTACATCTCCAGAGAGATTGAATTCTATATTGCAAACCCGGTTCGATTCCGCGACATTTTTATGCTCAAATTACTTGAGTCCATCATTTACAGCTCGT
>CAYVXD010000115.1:0-9220 GCA_964454265.1 uncultured Candidatus Sumerlaeota bacterium
TACCACGTTTACGATGTTTTTCGAGCCGCCGATTTCCAGCTGCTCGCGCGAGGAGACAATGGACGACGTCTTCTGCTCGCTTGACCTGATGGCATTCAACGAGGAAGATGATTTGGACACGACCTACGTGCTAAGCCGCATGCTGGTGGATCGCCTGCCTGTGGAGTGCTTTGACGTGGAGGAAGTGATGGGCGACTATGAGTTTACGGAGGATGCAGAGGGCTGGACATACGGTGGTGCGGCGGGGGTTTATGAAATGCCACAGTTCTCGCACGTCCCTGAAGCGCTCCTGATCAGCGCACAAGGCGAAACGAACTGCTTCGGGTTCTGGAATTCAGATCCTGCTGACGTGGTGACTTCCACAGCTGCCGAGCTCTACCGGGCAACATTCTACGTGAGGACAAACCAGCCGGATCGCTGGCGTGTGCCTACATTTCGTTTACGCCTGGGAACCAGCCTGGGACGCCTGATCACCACGCAGGAAATTTTAAGCGCCAATGATAGCGAGATGTCGCCCTATTACGACTCAGCCGACCCGGCGTATCAGTTCGAATATCCGGTGTATCTCTATAAGCCCAAAACAGAAGAGCCACTCAACCTCCTCCTTGCATTTGATCTTCTTAACTTCGACGAAACCGACGATGCCGAGACGCTGCTCATCCTCGACCGCGTCCGCCTCGACCGCCTCACCCTCCCCACCTTCCCTCTTGACGACTGAGGAGGTGCAACCAGCAATGACCAATACGCTAGTCAACGGTATCTGGCAGAATCCAGTCCTTTTTAATGCGCCGACCGGGCAGAATAATCGTCAGCATCCCGATGTTGCCTCTCGCCGTGCGTATCGACTCGGCACGGTTAACAATATCTCGGACGTGAGCGGCATTTATGGGCTTTACTCTATTTTTGTGGGGGTAAGTGAAGGCGTGCCTGGTGACGTTTATCCATGGGCTAGCAGTGATAAATATAAAGGGAAGTACGAGGGCCTTGGCGGGGGTGGCATTTTTACGCCGGGCACCCAGCCGGGCTCTGGCCCCACATGGGTCATCCTGTGGTCGCAAGAATTTGTCGAGATTGGCTCAAACCCGCGCTTTAAGATGACCACAACTAGAGGTTCCATCTGGGTCTATCTCCCTTCGCTCTCGCTCCAAGACGGTATGGCAATTCCGCTTTTCCTGACCGAGGACGGTAGCACCTATTGGGGCCATACATCAAAGAGCCCGCAGTTCAGCAATTACTTTAACCAGGATGCCTACTATGCAGAGCGCTGGGCAGACAATAACCTGGCACGCAGCGCTTTTAATGGCTCAGGTTCCGCCAGTCCTGCTATAGATGAGGGCTCACGCGACTTCCTCAGCAATGGGTATACCAACACTGATCTTTCTGGCGACCCTGACAATCCGGGTATAGATAGTCGTATAGACATCGGCTTCCACTACTTCGGCTCCCTGCGCCATCCGCGAGAAAACGTGCCGCCAATTGACCTGGTAGTAGATGGATATGGGTTCTCTCAATCAAAGCCAACAGTTGAATTCGCTCATCAGATGGCTATGAGCTCAGCAAAATTCGACGCTAATCAGAACGATACTACAATAGTGACCTACCGAATTCACGAAGAACGCCCGCCCGGAGATCCTGATGATCCATGGGAGTGGCTCGAATTTGTTATATACAAGAAATTCCGAGGCTCACAGCACGGACGTCTTGACAGAGAGGATGAGGTTGAGAACGTATTTAAGAGGGAACAATCTGCTGGGGTGTTTATCGACCCAAAGATTGCAGGGATTTCTATGGCCTCGGTACCCAAAGGCGATAGCTACTCAGGAACGATCTATGCCGCGTGTGCGGTTAACTGGTGGAACCAGGCTGGGCCGAGTGAGTTTTATTCATACAAGCTCAAAGTTAAGGTATGGAGATACGATGAGATAAATAACAAGTGGGACGATCTATGGACGCATTCTGAGAATGTTATGGTTTATGCTCCCTCATACGTTGCGTTTGCGAATGATGTTGCTCTGGTGGCACGCAATGATGATCTGTGGGTATTCTGGACAAGGTATAAATACGCTGGACCAGGCCAGCCGGCACTCAAGAGTATCAAAGCTGTGCGCCTACCCAATGCAGCCTCCGATACTACTCTGCCTATCGATCCAGGGCCTGGAGCAATAGTCACCGTGCGGGTTTTAAATAAAATAAAAGGTACAGACGTTAACGAGATGGCTGATCTTACGGAGGATCCTGCACAGATTTATGCGAGCTGGGATAAAGAAGCAGTTGACTACTTCCCGGCTGGCTCACCTCGAATTATCTGGTGGGATCTTGAAGCAGATGGCCAAGAGCGTATCCGCTCCGCCAAGGTGCCACTTGACGAAGATGGCAAACCTCGGCCGATGACGGAGCAAAATACTATTATTACAACAATCTGGGAATCGGCAAGTGAAAGCTTCTACTTGCCATCAATCTCAGTGAACCAGTACGATACAACAAAATTTACTATCTCAGGAGCAAAGCGTGCATTTTCCTCGTGCCAGAGATCTGTGCAGCAGCCGAAAATCCAGGGCGCACGGCTTACGTGCTCGGACACGAGTGAGAGCTGGCAGCATATTGAAATTACCGACAGAAATAATTCATCATCGCCTAATACTACATTTCGTGCTTTTGGCACTCCACGGATCTCTTTTGTCAATGTTAGCGACATTTTTACCAACACTGAATTCCTGCGTACGACGATTGTTCCAGCGCAGGATAAAATGTTCACGCGCATTACAACTAACACCGGCAACCTCATGGATGTGTTCCTAATTTATTCCCACGGTCCTGGTGCAAACGATGTATATACTCTCGACATCATGGAGCTCGATCCTTGAGTGGGTCGAAAAAACCCGCCTCCCATAAGGGCTCTAAATCTAAGAATGTAGGGGCACGCCGCGGCGTGCCCCTATTTGTAGTTGCAACAATTAAACCGCAGATGGATGGAGATGGTCTAATCTATTGATTTTCATGAAAGAATGTGTAGAATTAAATGTATGATTTAACGGAAAAGGAGCAACGGGCAATTATTATGCGCATTTCTTTAACAAGCTTGCTCGTCGTGTTGCTGGGCGTGCTCTTACAAGCAGACGCAGGGGGGGAATATACGGGGTACGGTTACTATGGCGAAGAACCGGACATTGCCCCCATATACATTGACGATGCTGGCAGAATCAGCCTTGGTGAGCGAATTGAAGTGGGAACAACAGTATTTGGAAGACTCAGCGCATCGCCACGTGGAACGCATATGCTTGCTAAGAGTATGACTTTCCACAACCTCAAGCTCGATAAGCAAGGACAAGTCTGCAGCAATGAGCTTATTGATCTTGATGGGCTTGCTTCACGCGCAACTTTCAGTCCGGATGGATCGTATGTCCTTTTGAGAAATGTGGTGGACGTAGGCGTTGCCTATATTCATGTGTACCGGATTCAGGATGATGATAATTTCACTTCCACGGGGAATTTTTTTGACCTTTCACAGGATGTTAGTGCATGGGACTTTTCTGTTAGCCCCCTTAGAAATACTGTAATAGCCACACACACTGACAGTAGTTACTATATCGTCGCGGTGTTGCGTTTGACTTCTTACGGCGATATTATTGACACGGGTCAGCGGATATCGCTGAAACCCTTCTATGCTGATACTCTAAGAATGTCAGCTCACGGAAAGCTGTGTGCAAATAGTTCCCTTAACTACGTATGTTTCCTCAGGATTGCTGAAGATGGCGCGGTTTCCTATAATGGTGAACACATACAGTTCGACAGCACGGGCTGCACACCGCCAGTCTTTATGGGTGATGGGAAGTTCATGCTTATCGGTGATTATATGCCGCGTTCTTTCGCTGATTTGTATTCGTTTCGGATTCTTCCGGATGGCGGATTTGAGGAAGTGCATCAGCTGAGCGGCATTCACTTTATTGCGCACCTGGCGCTGACCCCGGATGAAAAATATGCATTCACTACCTCTTACTATCGCAACTTTGTCGGCAACCGTCAGACCCTCTCGGTGGCGCGGGTCTACCCAGATGGCACCCTGAAGAATATGCTGTCAGATATTGAAGTGCCGGGGTGTTTTTCATCGGTTGTGTTTCCGTCGCCGTGGGTGCTTGCAGAGTATGGGGTGGAGGGTGATGAGCTAAAGGATTTTGGCGAGTGGTCAACTGGCGGCGCACCTGCAAGCTTTCAGCTCCCAGCCATGGAGCGGAGCACCACCGGTATGCCGGAGCTGAGTGCGACGCCTCCAGGGCCCTGCTTTGGCTTCTGGCAATCGCCCGCAGATGCCTGCATGATTGTTCCACGTTCGCTCTACCGAGCCCGGTTCGTGCTATCCACCCGGCAAGAAAACTATGCTGCGGAAGAAGAGCCCTTTTCAGAGCCTTACCCTTATGGCGCCTCTTCTGATCCTCTGCCCACGCTGCGGTTGCGTATAGGAACGCAGAATCAGCACCAGGCAGCCACGCTGAGCATGAACGCATATCCTGATGACTGGCTTGCGCCGACCCAGGAGGGCACGGATTACGAACTGCTGATCGAGCCGCCGTTTACCCTGCTGCGCCAGGAGGAAGATCTCGACGACTTGTTTCTCGCGCTCGATCTGCTCGGATTCGCGCCGGATGTTGATACTACCACGTCTATTGTTCTTGAGAAAGCCTGGGTGGATCGCATCCCTATTGATGCGCTTACTACCGCAGCGCTGGTGTGCGACTATAGTTTCGAGAGTGACCCGGAGGGCTGGACGTCTGGTGGTGCGCGTGAGCTTCTGAGCGAGCCGGTAGCGCGCTGGACCAAAGGTGCGCTCGTGCTCGAAGCCACCACCAACACCGACTGCTTTGGCTTCTGGCAGAATCCCGCGGGAGATATCGTGACCTCCACAGGCGCGGAGCTTTACCGCGCAACATTTGAGGTCAGGCGCAGTGAGGTCGCTGACATCGTGCACGTGCCGGTGTTTCGAGTGCGCTTGAATAGCGAGGATGGAAAGCTCGCGGCGACGCTAACGGTTGGAGGCACGGCCTGCGAAGAAGAGGCCGAATGGACAGCGCTGAAACCCTATGCGCTTTACTACCTTAAGCCCCAAACACCAGAGCCGATGCGGCTCAGGCTGGCATTTGATCTCCTGAATTACGATCCGTATGCCTCGCCCAATGCCACACTCGAGCTGCACCACGTCACCTTTGAGCGCCTTGAGCTCCCCGGCTTGCCCATGGACCGCTGAGCCTACCGGTTTATGCCACAGAGACACTGGTAGGGGCACGCCGCGGCGTGCCCCTACGAGATAACTGCGGCGTTCGCCAAGCGGCATCTTTACTTAGAAATCTTCGGTGGAACCGCAGGTGTTTTAAAGAGATCCGTCATTAAGGCTTTGCCCACTTCAGTGAACTCGCCATTTCTGTACGTCGAACCAAACGAAAAAATGCACACCCCCGGCGCTTTGAGCCTGCGCGAGATCTTAATCTGCTCAATCGCACTGCGGCCGGACATGCCTGGATAAACAAGCTTATTGGCCTGCACCGCCAGATTGTCCTTCAGCTTTGACTCAAATACAGCCATATCCCGCGTGTAAATCATCGGCGTCGCAATGTCAACGAGGCCTTCTCGCAGAAACCGGGTGGTATCCTGGCAATTAATATTTTTGGCGCGCTCGGGCGTGGACCCGACTGATGCGGAAATGATAAGATTCGGTCTTATCTTTCTCGTCTCGGCTTTAATGTCCTTGATCAGATCCACAATCTGCTGCGAGCGATACTCAATCCATTTCTCTTCATCCTGATCCGGCGTGATTCCATATGCCTTTTTGAATCCCTCCAGTGTCACCGGATCATGGGAGAAATCCCCGATCTCGCCCGGGTATCTCACGTAATCATAGTGAATGCCATCCAGGTCGTAATTCTTCACCACTTCCACAAAGATCTTGGTCAAATACTCCCGGACTTCCGGCTTTGCAGGGTTGACAAAGCTATACCACTCCCGCACGCGATCTTTGACGTTGGGATCAATGGGCGGCATCCTTTTGCCATCTTTTCCAACCATGAACCAATCGGGGTGTTCGGTCCAGAGCTGGTGCGCTTCAGGAGGTGGTGACTCAAGCTTATGCCATCCGGGGCATACATTCATGTAGGCATGAATTTCCAGGCCGCGTTTGTGCGCCTCTTCAATTGCAACTTTCAGAGGATCCCAGCCTGGATTCTTGCCGGTGAGCGTGACGCTGGTACCGCTCAACTCCCATGCCCAGGGTTCGATATCAGACTTGTAAAAAACCGTGGCGTTGCCGCGTACCTGGAACATAATCTGGTTGAAGTTCATTTTCTTTGCCGCGTCCATGATCTCAATAACATCTTCGGGGTTCTTGTATGCCCAGCGCGTAACCCACACGGCCCGGCCTTCGACTTCCTGGGCAAAAAGTATTGTGGGGCATAGACCAAGAGTAAAGACCACGAGCAAAGTAGCCACACCCATTCGATGTTTCATGTTCATTCTCATCTCCTTTCTTTGCTATGTTGAATAGATATGTGAAAAGTATTTCTCTGCACCGCCTACTGCGGCAAGTCAGGAAAAGCAAGAACAAAATGTGGGCCCAGATGAAATGAATTAACAGATGTGGCCCGGTGCGTATCTATTCGTCCATGCGCAGTCCCTTGTCCGCGAAATAATTGTAATAGCCGTCAATAAAGTCGTAATGTTTCCCTTCTTCAACGGCGAGGCGTTGGTACAGTTGTTTTTCGTTCGCATCCTCAGCCTGGGCAGCCGCCTCAGCGTACATCGCCTTACCTCTGGCCTCGAGCTCCATCGCCAACTTGAGAACCTCGAGTTCATCGGTCGCGATAGTGACTGTGTTGCCCATTTTCTCTTTGGCTTCGGTAAAGAGCCGCTTGAAATCGAGCTGCTGGAGCGACAAAGTCACCTTGTCTGGCCATCTGTCTTGTTTGCTTAACTTTGAGTGGATTTCGCGTAGAATCTGGATATGGTTATCTTCCTGTTCCATCAATGTCAGAAACATCGCGCGCGCCTGAGCGTGCGACGTCTTGCCCATCGCCTGGGCATAGTAATCCTTGCCTTCCTGCTCAAATTCAATCGCCTTGGCAAGAACATCAATCTGTTGTGGTGACATTATGTGCCTCCCCTTTTGAATAAGTTAACCCATCTTTATGGACACGCTGAACCCCGCTTTGTCTCCGAGCTCCAGCGTGATTCTGAGCAGTATCTGAAAAAGAGTAAAATGCAAGACAATGGCAGTGTCAACCAAAGAAGCGAATAATGTTCCTCCGAAACGCATTTCATACATTTTGGGATTAGAATCGCCATTCCCATGGTCTGGAGAGAAGTCATTCTGAGAGGAACCAAAACACTACAAGTCTGTATTCCTTTGGTTATTTAAAACATCAGGCACATTTTCTGCCTTTAAATACCATAAAAATGGCTTCAGAATTTAGAAAAAGATCATTGCCAACTCTAATGCTCTGAATTGTCTGCTAGTTACGAACCAGACCAGCTGTTGACAGCCTCTGGAGTGCGGCCTATACATTAAATTAAGCCATACGGTGACTCGGAAAACCGCCATTCTCTTTGCAAAAAGGTGAGCTGTCATGAGACATATCTCGTCGCTCCTGGTGTTCGCTGTATTGTCTATCTGTTTTCTCTATTCTGCTACTACCCCCGCGGCAAGCATTGAAGAGGAGCCTGGGTTCCAGAGCATTCACCAGCAACAGGCTGAGGAGTTCTCCTCACTTATATTAAAAGCCCCGGCTATTTCACTTCCAGCTCGCGCTCCGACAAAGGCGCTCGGTGTCGTAACCCCCGAAGTAAGCAAAATGGTCTTCGGCTACCACCCCTACTGGGCCGACGGTAAGGAAGACACGTATCGCTACTACTGGCTGACGCATATAGCATATTTTTCTGTTGGAATTGACCCAAGCGATGGCTCAGTTGATACCACGCCCAGCGGTTCGACTCACTGGGCAACAAGAGCCGCAAATTTAATCTCTCTTGCGCACGCTAACGGCGTAAAGGTGGTCCTTGTAGCAACACTTTTTGGCACCAGCAATGTATCAACCTTTTTATCTAATTCCACAGCTCGCTCCAACGCGATTACTAATCTCTTAAATGAAGTGGTCACTTACGGCGTTGATGGCATTGATATTGACTTTGAATATGTCGCCAGCTCAGCGGGCGCGAATTTTACAACATTCATGACAGACCTGGCGACTGCCTTCCATACGGAAAACCCCAACTATCATGTCAGTTTCGCAGGCCCTGCACTTGCAGGTACGATAGATAATATGGATCTGGCAAGCCTGAACTCAGTTTGCGACTCCGTATTCCCTATGTGCTATAACTACCACTGGAGCGGAAGCTCGACGCCGGGGCCAGTGGCACCGCTTTACGGCAGCACCTTCTGGGGTTCTTCGGGTATTGTCGCAACAATAAATTATTATGTCACTCACGGTTTCGATCATAACAAAGTCATCGTCGGCTTGCCTAACTATGGAATTCAATGGCCCTGCGATGGCCTCAGCCGTGGGGCGAACACTACGGGGAGTGGAAGCTCCACGCTGTATTACAACAGTCACTACAGTGTAGAAACAGGTGCTCAAACGAGGCTCTATGACACGGATTCAGATTCGCCATGGTGGGCCTACGGGACGAGTCCAGACTTCTATCAGAACTGGTATGACGACCACGAAAGCCTGCAAACGAAAATCAACTGGGCGGCAACCGCCTACTCCGGCTCTCTTGGCGGCGTTGGCTTCTGGGCGCTTGGCTATGATTGTCCCAACTCCAGCGGCGACGTTTATCCGAAAATCTGGCAGGGTGTAGGCGAAGAACTCACGGATCCGCCGTATACTCTAGACAATTTTGAGGTCTGGGATAGCTTCTGGCGCGATCCGAACTGGAGCGGTTCTACCTCGGGCGACACGGACGGCGATTCTACCTTCGCACGATCGTCCGACTATACCGCCTCGGCGAATAGTAATTATTCCGCCAAACTCTACTACGACTTTGAGCTGGCGAACGGGTTCATCCGCGAGGTACACTACTCTACAAACTCGAATTCCAGTATCCGTGCGATGGTGGGAAGAGGCTTCTTCGACTCAAACACCACACTCGCAGTATGGGTTTATGGAGATGCGAGCGGGAACAAACTCTATTTCTGCGTGCGTGACGATGACGGCGAACTTGAACGGAGCGATCCGATTTC
>CAYVXD010000115.1:9320-13375 GCA_964454265.1 uncultured Candidatus Sumerlaeota bacterium
CAGATTGAGCTCGAAGACTTTGAGGAATACTCGGTCGGGCAAGCAGTGATGTTCCGCGACCCCGGCTACTCTGGTTCAACAACGGGCATTGTGACCGATTCAGACTCATCAGCAGTCTCTGACCTGGAGGCGAATGACATTAAGGATCCAGCAGCTGGCTCCATGGGTACAAAGTCTGAGCGCTTCTCCTGGCAGTGGACCGCTGCCGGCACCGGGTTCGTGCGCTGCACCACGAGCAACATGTCCACCAAAGGGAATCCGCAAATTGACCTCTCAAAGGGACTGTCGGTCTACTACAAGATCAAGCAAGGCGAAGTGGATTTCAGCTACTGGGTACGCGAGACCAACAGCAGTGGACCCATTGGTAGCGATGGCGGCGCCAGCGGAACCATCGAAGAGTGTACCAACTATCAACGCATCTCGGCGTCAAGCAACTGGAACTACTTCTGGTGGGACGTACCCAATGAGTCATACAGCGGAATTACCGGGAATGATGTGCTTGATGGAAGCTTCGGTACCCTGGAAGCGTTTGTCTTCAAGGCAGTTTCAGGTAGCCCGGCCTCGGTCATCGAAATCTATGTTGACGATCTCTACCAGGGCCCTGAACAGACCCCTGGTGGTGGACCAACTCCAACGCCGACTCCAACGCCCACCCCGACGCCAACTGCAACCACCACTCCAACACCGACACCAACCGCAACTCCGACCCCCACACCAACTCCGGTCGAGCAACTCGCATTCTATGATTTCAATAGCTCAGCACAGGGATGGGGGTTCGTCGGGGTTGAGAATCTCCCGGACTTTGTTGGCGCAACGTCCTCCTATGCATCGGGGAAAGTCACGATTATTCCAAATTCCAGCACGTATAGCTTTGGTTTCTGGCAGCTACCGTCGTCCGCGGCCATTCCTTATGTAAGTGGTCAGGTCTATCGGGCGCGGGCACAGGTGGAGTCGTCCCAGGCCAATCCACAGTTGGTGCCCAAGATTCGCCTGCGCTGGATTGACCTTTCAAGCTTTGCATCATCCACTCATGAGATCGTTTCCTCAGGCGATGCTACGCGCTCGCCAGGCCCCGGCGGCAAGGAATTCCGAAGCTATTATTATCCTCCAGTAGCAAACAATTTGCTTTTCGCCTTTGATTTGCTCGACTTTGAGGCTGCCGATTCTGGCACGATTTCGCTTGATTCCGTGCAAATTGAACGCTTTCCACGACCAGCCTCTGCTACGCTGCTGCACAGGTATACGAGCTATGCGGATTTCGCCAACTGGGGTTTCCTTCAGGCGATACCTACTGTGACCGGCTCCCGCTATACCACCGGAGAGCTGCGGCTCCAATCCTCTCAAAGTGAGGATTCAGCGTTTGGCTTCTGGCAGAGCAGCGCCTCGGCCAACGAATGCACCTACAACACCAGCACGAACTACCTCTATCGAGCCATCTATCGCTTGTGGTCAAACACTACAAACAATGCCACAATTCGTATGCGTGCGCAAAATGAAGATTCCCAGATGACCCAGACCATGGAGCTTTCACCAGGCCCCGCCCAGCCTCTTTCTACTGTCACCTACTACGAGCTCTACTGGGAGACGCCTGAGCTGCCCTCTTCCCCAGACAGTATGGAAGATGGGTTCATTGTGGCATTTGATGACATTGATTTCGACGCTACCCGCTCGTTTGACGTCACGCTGGAAGATGTGGCAATTGAGTATACGTCAATCCCTTAGACAATTCCACTTATGAATCCCCCCCGCCGACTTATTACGATGTCAGCAGCTTAACTTTTCAGGCTCTTTGTCAGATAGGTCAGCAATAATAATCATGTGTCAGAGAGCAAGTTGAGTATTTGCAGGCTTCTAATACTACTTATTCCCCAACTGCATTTTGCTTTGAATACTTGAAGGTTCCTTCAAGAAGATAGCGTGAATTGACAGGGTGCTCTTTGCTATTCGCCATCTCCAGTCATTACCCAACCTTGCTTCCTCTCTCCTTGGGGGATTGCCATCTCCAGTCATTACCCAACCTTGCTTCCTCTCCCCTTGCGGGAGAGGATGGAGGTGAGGTTGAAAATGCGCCTTGTGCGTAGGGATTATCAATCTCCTTAGATGCTAACTCATTTGACAAAGACACATTTTTTCAATATTTCCATATCTCTTATGAAATTCCTGACGCTATCCTGCCTTGACTTAGGGTCAAAAAACCCTTGACATAATGTTTAGTGCAAAGGTATATAACTAGAGCTTTGGAAAAGTTGTAAGGAGACACAGGCAAATAAAAAAAGGGGGGTGAAAACGACGCATTCATTTTTTAATTTTTTAAAGAAAGGAGGACAGGAGTATGAAAAAAATATTCACTGCATCTTTTTGCTTTCTCTTGTTGAGCTTCGCAATCTCGGGAGTTCATGCGCAAACCAGTAAATGGGTACAGCCACCTAATATGATTGATGGGTTTAACGTACGCTCCTGGATATATGATGAACCCACGCCCCTGGTAGCAGATGATTGGCAATGCACCAGCCCTCTTCCCGTAACTCGTATTACCTGGTGGGGCTCTTATATTGGCTGGATGGAAGATACTATTGAACCGGTACCACCTCCGTATAATCGCCCTATCGCATTTATTTTAAGCTGGCACGAATATACCCCCGGCCCACCTAGCACGCCAGGAAAACTGATTTACCATGAATGGTGCGATACATTCACTGAAGATTATTATGGTCCTGTGCCACGTTTTGACCAGCCGGGTTTCTACGAGCACGAATATGTGTATTCGCAGGAGCTGCCTGTTCCCTGGGAACAAACATTAGGCCAGTACTATTTTCTCAACATTCAAGCGATTTTTGATCAACCGCCGCCGTATCCCTGGGGCTGGAAAAATTCTGCTGAGCGCTGGAATGACGATGCAGTAATCTCCTGGGACGATGGGGCAAGCTGGGAGGAGTTGATCTGGCCCCCCGGTCATTCACTCGCAGGACAATCTATGGATATGGCCTTTTTGATGTGGACTGGACTTCCACCCGATGCTGTCAAGTGGGATCAGTATCCCAATATGGCAGATGGCTTTGATATACACTCCTGGGATGTCTATACAACCAGCGTGGTGGTGGCTGATGATTGGCTATGTACCACTGGTCTTCCCATTAACCGCATCGTCTGGTGGGGGTCTTATGAGGGCTGGATGGAAGATACTGGTGCTCCGGTTCCACCCCCTGAGGTTCTCCCATCTGCCTTTAGGCTAAGCTGGCATACATATGTTCCGGACCCGCCTTACAGCCAGCCTGGAGAGCTGATTGCTGAAATAATGTGCACCAATTTCTCGCAGGAATATTATGGTGCCGTGCCACTTTGGAATTGGCCAATGTTTTGGGAGCATGAATATGTTTTTGAACAATACCTAGATATAAGCGAAAGCTGGCCGCAAGATTTAGGCGTGACTTATTTTCTCAACATTCAAGCGGTTTATGATCAGCGGCCGCAATATAAATGGGGATGGAAGAATTCCGAGTATCACTGGAATGACGATGCGGTAATCTCTGACGATAATGGCGTATCTTGGTGGGAGATGTTCTGGCCTCCCGGTCACCGACTGGATGGCCTATCTATGGATATGGCTTTTGAGCTCTCGTCAGTGCCAACGCCGACCCCAACTCCGACGCCAACGCCAACGCCAACGCCAACGCCAACGCCAACACCGACAGGAACAGCAACTCCGACGCCAACGCCGACTGGAACAGTAACTGCAACCCCGACACCAACTCCAACAGGAACGGCAACCGCAACTCCGACACCGACGCCAACAGGAACGGGAACCGCAACTCCGACGCCGACGCCAACCGGCATCCCGACACCAACTACAACCACACTCGTCAAGAAATATACTTTTGATACAGATGTTGAAGGCTGGACATTCCTGGGGCTGAGTGGTACGGGGTTCTCTGGAGCATCGTCCAGCTATAGTGGTGGCCGGTTAGGCATCAGTTCAGCGGATGATGCAACGAACCGCGTGGGGTTCTGGCAAAGCCCGGTCGATATTGCTTACGTGGCAGATAATGTGTACCGGG
>CAYVXD010000116.1:0-13355 GCA_964454265.1 uncultured Candidatus Sumerlaeota bacterium
AAAGTATGCCAGAGCTTCAGAGCGGAGCCGTTCATCGGTGCGTAGTCGTGCTTCTTCCTGCGGATTTGAAATGTAGGAGGCTTCGCCAAGGATGGCAGGAAACGTATTACGGCGCAGCACGCCGTATGCCCAACAGCAGTAGGATTTGCTGTCAGGCAGGCCAAAGGCCACCTCCAGTTCGCGCAGCACTTCACGCGCTGCATCCTCAGATGGGCCACCGAGATCCTTATAGTGATAGAACACTTCCGTGCGGTTTTGCGTGCGATCACTCTGCGCATTGGCATTATGGTGAATTGAAACGAATAGATCGGACTTATGCTGCACATTGAATGCAGCGCGCTCGGCGATGCCCACGTCCTCGTCGTCCGGACGCGAGAAAATCACCGAGGCACCTTCCTGCTCGAGGAGGTCTTTCAAGTACGAGGCCACAGTGAAATTGATCGCCTTTTCCTCCAGACCTTGGATGCCAACCGCGCCTTTCTGGGCCCCGCCGTGGCCTGCATCAATGCAGATGAGTTTGCCGCGCAGTGCCTTATCAAGCGAGGCTGCGGATTGGCTGTATCCTTGCAATGCAGCAGTGAAGAGGAGACACCCACAAAGCATGCCAAGCACAAGGTAGAGCGCTAATTGCCGCATCAAACCGGAACGATCCATGATTTCTTCCTCCCTGTTCTGTTATAAGGCTAACCTGCCGGCAACTCGGCCGGTCAGTTTCAAGAAATCCTGGAACGATATATGCAGAACGACCACAGGCTTTCAAGGGCTTTTTCCGGGGGCAAACAGGGTGAGGCCCGCATAAGAGGGGTATCGCTAAGCCTCATGGATGCAATTATGTTAGATACAGGCTAACAGCGAGTGCAAAGTGGCGCCTTGGCGTTAGAATCCGTTGGCGCCTTTTCTCACGTCTTTTCTGGCAGGAGTCCTCCTTATTTTTTCGCTGTTGACACTCTGAAAATTTCTCTGATAATGTAAACCCCGAGTTATTGCGGATAAGGCTCTTTAATGCCCAGTTGAATTTCCCAATTATGTGCCATTATATCGTGGTCGACTTTTATGGTTTTAGTTCTAAACGGAAGGAGCGGTTGAGCTGATGAGATTTAAAACAGCAGTTGGATTCTTTGCCGTAATTATTGTGCTGGCGGTGCTTGGTGGGGGTGCCGTGTATCTTTCCATGCACTATCGGCAAAAGCAAGCAGTCGAGAAGCTGACTCTTGCTGAAGCCTTGCTCGCCAAGAAGGAATATGAGGGAGCGGTGAAGCAGCTTGAGGAGTTGCATACAAAATATGGGAAGATGGCGTTTGACGCGAAAGTGACTGCGCTGTTGGCAGAAGCGCTTTTTCATCAAGGTGCTTACGAGGAAGTTCGCAAGTATAGTGATGAGATATTGGAGAAGTATCCGAGGAGTGCTTACGTGGGCCAGGCAATGTACCTTAAGGGAAAGAGCCTTATGGAAGAGGGCCAGAACGTTGGCGAAGCAAAGACGCTCTTTGAGCAGATCGTGGATCGCTTTCCCGAGGACGAGGTGGCTGGTCGGGCGATGTATGGCCTTGCCGAGATAGCGGGGAAGCGCGGGAATCTCGTCGAGGCGAAGGAATACCTGGACAAGCTGCTTGAGACGCATCCAGATACACTGGTGCGCGGTGAGGTTGAGACATTGCTCGGCGAAGTGAACATGAAGATTCTTTTCTCTCGCCAGACAGTCAACGGCGATATTATCTACACGGTTGAGGAGGGGGATAGTATTTATAAATTAGCCAGGCAGCACAGCGTGACGCAGGAGCTATTGCTGCGAAGCAATCAGATTAGCGACCCGCGCCTGCTGGGCGTGGGCCAGCGGCTGAAGATTCCTAAATGTGATTTTTCAATTGTTGTGAATAAGAGCGACAATACCCTGACCCTCTATTCCGGGGAGACGTTTTTTAAGAAATACCCGGTTCGCACAGGGAAGTATGATTTCCAGACGCCGGTTGGAGAGTATGTGATTGAAAACAAAAAGAAGGATCCTGAGTGGTTCAATCCGCGCGATCATAAGCGTTATCCGCCCGGGCACCCGGAAAACGAGCTCGGCACGCGCTGGATGTCGTTTTATCGAGATCAGCTGGGTATTCATGGAACCATTCACCCCGATACCGTTGGCCAGTACGCTTCATTTGGCTGTGTGGGGATGCTGAAAGAGGACGTTGAAGAGTTGTTCGACATTGTGCCGCTCAAGACACCGCTCAAAATCATAGGTGAGACGAAAGCGGAAGGACAAATTTAATATGGGAAGCAAACTGCTCAAATTAGGCTTGCCAAAGGGAAGCCTGCAGGCCGCCACGCTCACGCTCATGGAGAAGGCGGGATACACGTTTCAAGTTGGTCCGCGCTCTTACCATGCTACGTGTGACGATCCGGAGATAACGGGCGTGCTCGTGCGAGCTCAGGAGATGGCGCGCTACGTGGAGGCGGGGTTATTCGATGCAGGGCTGACCGGGCTCGACTGGATTAAAGAAAGCCAGGCCGACGTGGTCGAAGTGGCCGATTTGATCTACGCGAAGCAATCCATGGGGCCCGTGAAATGGGTGCTCGCTGTTCCGGAAGAGTCGTCCATAGAGTCAGTGAAGGATCTTGAAGGCAAGCGCATTGCCACAGAGGCGGTCAATCTTACAAAGGCCTATCTTGCGAAGCACGGCGTGAGCGCACATGTCGAATTCTCCTGGGGTGCTACGGAAGTCAAGGCGCCGGAGCTGGTAGATGCCATTGTTGAGGTAACGGAGACGGGTGAGTCGCTGCGGGCGAATCAGCTGAAGATTCTGGATGTGGTGCTGGAATCGTGGACGAAGCTTATCGCCAATCGTGCGAGCTGGCAGGACGAGTGGAAGCGCGAGAAGATCGAGAATATCGTGCTCCTGTTGCAGGCCGCGATTGCGGCTGAGGGGAAGGTCGGGCTGAAGTTGAATGTGGAGAAGACGCATCTCGACACGGTGTTGAAAATTCTACCTGCCATCACCTCGCCTACGGTCTCGTATCTATCGGACGACCGGTGGGTGGCGCTGGAGACGATACTTGATGAGAAGGAAGTGCGGCGGCTGATTCCGCAATTGCGTCGGGCCGGTGCTGTTGGGATTATTGAGTATTCACTTAACAAGGTGGTCTATTGAACTACGCAAGGCCATTTGTAGGGGCGATTCATGCAATTGCCCCTACGATCTGAGCCGGACGGCTTCTGCATGAGATTGGGCTTTCAATGAATATCATTTGTGTGATTCCCGCCCGCTATGGGTCTACCCGGTTCCCTGGCAAACCGCTCGTCGAGATTCTAGGCAAGCCGATGATCCAGTGGGTGTATGAAAAGGCCCAGGCATCGCAGCTACTGCGAGGAGTTCTGGTGGCTACGGATGATTTGCGGATTTACGATGCTGTGGAATCCTTCGGCGGCAATTGTGTGCTGACTAGCGAACAATACCCTTCGGGCACGGACCGGATTGCAGATGCCGTGCATGGCCTGGAGTTTGATGCGGTTCTCAATTTGCAAGGCGATGAGCCGCTGATGGACGTGCGAACTATTGATCTGGTGCTGCGCGCATTCATAGACGATGCGGAGCGGGAGATTGCTACGGCGATGGTAGCGATTAGAGACGAGCAGGAGTTTCTGTCAGCCGACGTAGTGAAAGTGGTGGTTGATAGCCAAGGGTACGCGCTTTACTTTTCCCGCGCACCAATACCTTCTCGGGAGCGCGTAGTGCCGTCTGCACAGAGACAGCCCGCAGTGTATGGCTTTAAGCACCTTGGCCTTTATTGCTACAGCAAGGATGTCCTCTCGCGCTTTCCACAGTTACAGCCAACGAGGCTAGAACAGATCGAGCAGCTCGAACAATTACGATTCCTCGAACACGGCTTTCGAATCAGAGTTGCTGAAACGCCATATGATTCCAGGGGTGTTGATACGCCCGAGGATTTAGCCTGGGTTAAGGAACATCTGGAAGGGGAGACAACCACATGACAAAGTATATTTTTGTTACGGGAGGCGTGGTTTCGTCGCTGGGCAAGGGGATTGCTTCGGCCTCCATTGGCTGTTTGCTGGAATCAAGAGGCCTGAAAGTCACCTTGCAGAAGTTCGACCCGTATATCAACGTTGATCCAGGCACGATGAGTCCGTTTCAACATGGCGAGGTGTTTGTGACGGACGACGGGGCGGAGACCGATCTAGACCTCGGGCACTACGAGCGGTTTACCAGTGCGACCATGACGCAGGACAATAATGTGACCACGGGCCAGATTTATTATGCGGTGATCATGAAGGAGCGCCGGGGGGATTATCTGGGTGGTACGGTTCAGGTGGTGCCCCACATCACGGACGAGATCAAAGATTCGATCTGCCGGCTGGCAAACAAGGGCAATTTCGATGTGGTGATTACCGAGATTGGCGGTACGGTTGGAGATATAGAAGGGCAGCCGTTCTTGGAAGCGATCCGCCAGATTCCTTACGATGTGGGCCGCGAGAACGTTCTGTATGTGCATCTGACGCTGGTACCGTTCATTCGTGCGGCGAGTGAATTGAAAACCAAACCCACCCAGCATAGTGTGAAGACACTCCGAGAAATTGGTGTTCAGCCCGATATCCTTCTCTGCCGTACGGAGCGACGCTTTGACGAAGCTACGCGGGCAAAAATAGCACTTTTCTGCAACGTGAATGTTGATGCAGTGTTTCAGGCAGTTGACGTGGATGAGATTTATGAAGTGCCTTTGCTGTTCACCCAACAGGGATTGGATGATATGATTCTTAAATGCCTCCATCTTCCAGTCACCGAACACAATCTCACGGAGTGGAAGGACCTTATAGACCGCATTCGCTTACTCCAGGAGAGCGTGACTATTGGCGTGGTTGGCAAGTACGTTCACCTGCAAGATGCTTACAAAAGTATCTACGAGGCGCTACGGCACGGCGGATTTGCCAATGACGTGAAGATCAAGATCGAGAGGATTGATTCCGAGACGCTCACCGCGGACAGGCTGGATCAGATACTGGGTCGGGTTGATGGGATTTTAATCCCCGGGGGATTTGGGACACGTGGGATCGAAGGCAAGATTCGCGCAGCGGGCTATGCACGCGAGCATGGTATTCCTTTTCTCGGCATCTGTTTGGGCATGCAGTGTGCAGTCATCGAGTTTGCCCGCTCTGTATGTGGATTAGAGGGAGCGACTAGTACGGAGTTCGATCCGCATACCCGCTATCCGGTGATTGACTTGCTTGAGTCGCAGAAGGACATCAAGGATCTCGGCGGAACCATGCGGCTGGGAGCATATCCCTGTCGCCTGCAGCCGGGGATCAAAGTTGCCGAGGTCTACGGAGTTGACCAGATACATGAGCGCCATCGGCACCGCTACGAGCTGAACAACCGGTTTCGCAAGGTGTTTGAAGAGAAAGGCATGGTCGTCTCGGGGATTTATGAGGAGAGCAACCTGGTCGAGATTGTAGAATTGCGGGAGCATCCGTGGTTTGTGGCGTGTCAATTCCATCCGGAATTCAAATCGCGTCCTTTAAATGCACATCCGTTGTTTCGTGGATTTATCAAGGCAGCGAAAAGATGGAGCGCTACCCGACAGCGCACAGAACAAGCGCAAGTCACGGCGACCGAGCAGGAATAGCCCTGTCTTAGGCTCCCAAATCTCCACCGGCTTCAGTCACCTGAGCTAATAGAGACTATCGCCACCGGCGAACAGAGTGGAATTCAAAAGAACGTGGGCCGCCTCGTCGGCAAGGCACAAGGCCACGATTCGTACAGGAGTACGTAAAGGATCTCCCATGGCAGAGAGCGAGGACTTCAAGAAGCGTCTCCAGCAGGTGAAAATGCTTATTCTGGATGTGGATGGCGTAATGACGGATGGGGGTCTCCTGCTGGGAGAATCTGAGGAGTGCAAAGAATTTAACACCATGGATGGAGCGGGTGTGAAGTATCTGCAGCGCGCGGGGATTCGAGTGGCCATTATCACAGGACGTTGTTCTGGCGCAGTGGCGCGGCGTGCTCAGGAGCTTGGCATTAGCGATGTGCATCAGAAGGCATTGAAAAAACTGCCGGTGTTTCAGCAATTGTTGGCAAATTATAATCTGGCTGCCTCCGAGGTCGCCTACGTTGGAGACGACCTTCCGGATTTGCCGCTGCTGATCCGGGCCGGGTTACCTATTGCCGTTGCAAACGCCTGTCCCGAGGTGAAGGCTCGCGCAATGTACATCACGACAAGAGGTGGTGGTAAAGGGGCAATCAGAGAGGTGGCGGAGCTCATTCTCAAGGCGCAGGGTAAATGGGATCGAATAGTTGAAGGGTATCTTGAGTAGGCGGTGGTTAAAGAAGATTACGCGGCCTGTGCGTCATTGGGCCGTATACGTTGCGGCGCTGTGTATGCGCCGATTTGTTCTCTTGCTTCCCCTGAACAGGGCAATTCAGTTTGGTGGGGCGGCTGGCTGGTTGGCCTATTTTGCTTTGCGAAGAGAACGGCGCACGGCACTGTGTAATCTCGAGCAAGCCATTCCAGAAATTTTACCCGCACGCCAGAGGCGTCAGCTCGTGCGGGAGGTCTTTCGCAATTGCGGACGCGGCTTGGCCGAGGTTTTCTGGTTTCCTAAATATACCAAAGCCCTGGTTGCGGAAGGGGTCAGTATTGTCGGGTCCGAGTATTTGCTTGGTGCGTACGCGCGGGGTCAGGGGTTTATTTGTCTGAGTGCGCATTTAGGCAACTGGGAACTGCTTGGCGCATATGTGGCGCAAGTTATGGGAATTCCCTTCGGGGTGGTTGCTCGTGATCTCAAAAACCCGTGGGTAGACGAGTTAGTGCGGCGCAATCGCCAGGAAATGGGAATTAACGTGATTATGCGAGGCAAAAGCGGCATAGCAATTTACCGCCGATTGGGTAAAGGCGAGTGTGTAGGGATTCTGGGCGATCAGGATACGAGAGGCGAGGGTATTTTTGTTAACTTCTTTGGGCAGCCGGCATATACACAAAATGGAGTTGGGCATCTCTGCGTGAAAACCGGAGCCAATATTATCCCGCTATTTATCATCCGTAATCCTGATAAAGTGACGCACACCATCTATGTTGAGCCTCCACTCCGGGTTGAACGAACCGGGGACCACCACCGTGACGTTCAGGAGATTACCCAGAGTTTTACGAAGGTCATTGAAGGCTATGTCCGACGCTATCCGGCACAATGGATGTGGTTTCACCGGCGTTGGCGGCACAAGCCACCGGCTGACCCGGCGAAGGCCCCGGCACCTCAGGTTCCATCTACCTGAGCAGGAGAAGCGCCTGCGGCAACGCTGCCTGAAGTGGCGTTTGTCCACGCGTTAGGCGACATTCTGCGAATGTCGAATTGTAAATTGAAGATTGCAAATTGCAGATTTTAAAATGGAAGAAAAAGCAACGGAACTTTCAGAGAGATTATTAGATTACGGTGTTGAAATTGTAAAACTTACTACAAAGCTTGGGAAAACGCCAGGTAGGAAGCATATAGCCAATCAATCATTACGGCAAAGAAGGGGAAGTAAATTTGCAATTTAAAATTTCCAATTTTCATTTTCAAATTTTGTATTCACGAAGTATCAGAACGTTGCTTAACAAAACATTCACGCTGCGGTCTGTCGCCCTTGCCGGTCGGAAAATCCCCTGGGGCGAGTTCGTGAATACAAGACGACATGTCCTGGAAACGGGTAGGTAGAGCATAATGAATATGGTTGGGAAACGCATAGGCTTGTCCATTATGGTAGCCGGGTTAGCCTTGATACTCAGCGGGTGCACGGAGATTCAGTTTCTTGATAAAGACACAGATGAGGCAAGCAGTGAACAGACCATAAGTATAAGTGAGGTGGAGGTGTACATTACCAAAGAGGGCGAGATTCAACAGAAGATCGAGGCAGGAAAAGCGCAGCTCTTTGAAGTCCAGAACAAGATCGAGATGATAGATATAGGCATCACATTCTATTCTCACGATCAGCCCGTCGGCGTTATCAATTCAGATAAGGGTATTTTCTACCTTGTGGAAGATAAAGATAAGCGTGTGAATAAGAACGACTTCGTTCTCACTAACAATGTTCGCTACACTGCGGAAGATGGCACTATGTTAGTGACCAAAGAGATTCGCTGGAACAGTATCCTTGAGCGAATTATCTCCCCCTTCGCGTTTACACAGCGCAAGGCTTTGCCCGAGGGCATCCTGCTCTTTACCGGTAAGGGTTTCGAGACCGATAAAACTTTTAGTAGTTGGCTCTATAAAGGTGGCGAGATGACCATTTTGCCAAGATCTGATACTCAAGAGGAGTGACACATGAGAATCCGCTGGCAGCACGGGAAGGTAGCAATGCTGTTGCTCTGCGCTGGACTGGCAGTCTTGAGCGGCGCCCAGGAGTCAGAGGAAGATACAGGCAGCCTGCCAGGCATCTTTGGCGTCTTCGGTATGCGCGCGAAACTCACGGCCGACCCTGATGGCTATATAACTATGATAACAGACGAGAAAACCAGAAAGCTCGTGTCAATTATAGCTCAGAAGAACGTTCGACTGGATGCAAAAGATCGCGATTTGTATCTGAGCTGTGATCGGCTTGTGTATGATGGCAAAGAAAACAAGCTTACTGCGACGGGACAGCCTGTGCACGTCAAGATGCGAGCCGCCGAGGCCACCTGCGGTTTATTCGAGTACTTTCCCGAAACACGGCGCTCTGAACTCTCCATTGATCCAGTCATTTACAATGAAGATCCAGAAGGCCGCAGAACTACTACCACGGGCGGCCTTATTATCATTGAACAGAACGAACAAGGGATGTCCTCTATTCTTATCAAAGGCGACGGCAAAGTGCCGGTTGAGCTTGTGCTGGCGCCAGTAGAGGAGATAGCCACGGAGGATCACGTGACCACACCGACTGGCCCCGTTAAGATTGATGAAACTAACGTGGACGAGATCAAGGAGCTGGAAGTTACCGAGTAGGACATGACAAAACCTCTGTGGGCATTGTAGAGCACAACCGAACGCATTGGGGTTCCGAGAGGATGGGCGGCGCGAAGGCGATAATGCCCGCCGTAAGACCTCCATTTTATCCAGAATTCTGGAGTTGTTCTGACGGAGAAACTAAGTAGATCGCCGTAACCAAAGAAAGGTCTGTGGCTCAGAGCTACTGTCTGGCTCACTAAAAGGTGAGCCAGAAGCAAGTGGTGATTTCATCCGCCGAAGCCTGGCGAAGGCGGATGAAATCGCCCGTAAGAAAAGGTTTAGGAGGGGAGCGCGAGGGGCAACCCTTTTTCCAAAGGGGTCCCCTCGCATCAGAAAAACATTGTCCAAATGCAGAATCCAGGTTTGTTTTGTTTTCAGTGCCTGACATTCCCCATCAATTTTTCCGACAGTCATTCTGCCTGCTAATGCAGTATACTTGGTTGCTGTGGCATAAAGGATAAAGAAGAATGGCAAGTGTTGTCACTGGAGTTGCGGGCTTCATCGGCTCCTCGCTCGCTGAGACTTTGCTTGAAAGAGGCGAGCAGGTAATCGGTATTGATTGCTTTATTGACTACTATCCCAGGGCATTGAAAGAGAAGAACCTGCAGGGATTGCTTGCCAACGCCCGATTTCGTTTTATAGAGCAGAACCTGGTTGACGTGGATTTCGCGTCTCTCTTGGCCGATGTGGACATAGTCTATCACCAGGCCGCACAGGCAGGGGTGCGCGCCAGCTGGGGAAAGGATTTTTCGATCTATACGCGGAATAATATTCTGGCTACCCAGCGATTGCTCGAAGCGCTGAAAGGGACAAAGATCAAATTGATCAACGCCTCATCATCGTCCGTCTATGGCGAGGTGGTGACGCTGCCGATGCGCGAAACGGATATTCCGCGGCCAGTGTCGCCTTATGGGGTGACCAAGCTGGCAGCGGAGCATCTCTGTTGTCTGTATGCCAGAAACTATGGTGTGGAGGCTGTGTCGCTGCGCTACTTCACAGTTTATGGGCCGCGTCAGCGTCCGGATATGGCCTTCCATCGGTTTATCAAGGCCATGCTGCGCGGTGAGGAAATCGAGATATATGGCAATGGGGAACAGACGCGCGATTTCACATACATCCAGGATGCCGTATCGGCCAATCTGCTGGCTGCAGAGCGTGGGCATAGCGGCGAAGTGTATAATATCGGTGGGGGCGCGCGGATTACGGTGAATAACGTGCTGGAACTCCTGGAGCGCCTCACCGCGAAGTCAGCCCGAGCACGCTACAACGAGCCACAGAAAGGCGACGTCACGCACACCTACGCCGACACGCAGAAAGCACAGAAAGAGCTCACGTTTCGTCCCAACACACCGCTTGAGGATGGCCTCAAGCGCCAGATTGAATGGATGCAACAGGAAATCCTGGCCTTCCAGTTCTAATACACAGCAGCCCAAAACAAGTCAGTTGCATGGAGCCTTGGAATACATCTTTGGCATGCATAGAAAAGTGCTTCATCACGCAAAGCCGCCAAGCACACAAAGACATAGAAGCAGTTTTTTGAAGGACTCTCTTTAGCACTTTGCGCTCTTTGCGGCTTGGCGCGAGGATATTTTTGCAAGTTTGAGTTCACTCTAATAACGGCTGTTGTGAGCAAAACTATAAGATGAACATTTATGCGCCTGAGGCGCATTATTGGCACTGAGGCACAGAGACACAAAGAAACAAAAATCTTCGTGTCTTCGTGGTTACTCTTGAATGATCACCACCAAGGGTTCACCCTGAAGGTTGGCCCTGAAGGGCACAAAGACACAAAGAAGATCTCTGTGACTCTGTTGCAATTCTTAATCAAAAGAGGAGGCAAGCGGCACGCCAGAGGCGCATTTGCAACTCTTTAGAGCGGATTCAGTTTTCATTTGTAGGGGCGAGCCGTCGGGCAACCCTCGCACACTCTAATGCGCAATTCGGGTTGAACACTTACGTTTGATCTTGATTTTTGCCATCTGTTTCTGCTACTAATAGCCTAAGTATTTGGTAGTGATGTTAAATTAATAAAGGGTGGTCTTCAACGGCTTGAAGGTACGTTGGCAACTGCGCTGCGCTAAAGGCAGGAAGGTAGGCAATAGCGAAATAGTTACCTGTCCCTTCTTTGCCCCCTTCTTTGCCTTTTTTGTCCCTATTTTCTCTTTCTTTCTTCTCTTATTCTTTTTGCTTCTTTTTACCTTTTTTTAAAGCATAGATCTTAAGGAGAAGAGGTCAAATTAAACACAATATCCGGATTCATAACCGAATTTATCAGCAATACGAGGAGCTTCACGGAGAAATCTTTAATGCCGTGGAACAGGAACGCTTGCACATGCATCTGGCTAACGCAATTCAATGTGTGCAAACGAACTCTAGCCATAAGGTTGCTTTAGATTTTGGGTGTGGCTCGGGTAATTTGACGCGGCATCTGGTGGAATTAGGCGTTTATACAATTGCGGCGGATGTCTCAGCAAAATTTTTGAAACTTGTAGAACAAAAATTTGCCCAAACTAGTATGGTGAAAACCTTGAAGCTTAATGGAAGGGATTTAGCAAATATGCCGTCGGAGTCTTTAGACTTAGTAGCAACTTATTCTGTGCTACATCATATTCCAGATTATCTGGGAATCATAAAGGAATTTTTCCGCGTGTTAAGAAAGGGGGGGATACTGTATCTCGACCATGAAGTAAACCCGAACTACTGGCAGAAACCACCTCTGTATCAAGAGTTTCTCCATAAAGTCCAATTACAGTCACCACTTCAGCCTGCGCCAGCTCGTAATTGGCAAAGATTCTTTAAATTATCTACGTATCGGCGGAAAATAAAAAATGTGCGCATGCAGATTTGTCTGAAATTAAATCCACGTTACTCAATAGAAGGAGACATCCACGTCTGGGAAAATGACCATATTGAATGGGATAAAATTGAACATCAATTGCGGGAGCAGGGCTGTGAAATCATTTTGCAAGAAGATTATCTTCTCTACAAGCGAGATTATCCAAGGGCAATATACGAAGAATATAAAGACACCTGCCATGATATACGGGTATTAGCGGCAAGGAAAAAATAACGTGATTGAGGGGTCTTCTATGATACAATTGTGTTTGATAAATTGGGAGGAACGGTACAGGGGGATTCGGGGACAAACTATTTAGGGGACAATTGGGGGGGGACAATTGGGGGGACAGGTTATATATTTCTCTCAATTTTGGGTATCTTGAGAGCTGCATTTCTAAATAGTCAGGCATGGTTTGCGAGGATGGGTTTTCCTGGATACCCGTACCAGGTCACCCATCGTGGGAATCGTGGGGAGGATGACGAGCTGTATATAAGTTGGTTCAGGGACTAGGTCGACCGGTACTTATTTTAGACATTTACACGGGACCTCCGACCGGAACAGTACGTTTCATAAAAAAGTGGGAAACGCTTCTGGCCGTCGCCTGAAACGCCAGAAAGCGGGGAGAAAGAAAAGAATCCATAACCTGTTCCCCCATTGCCACGTGGCTGTAATTAATGGCAAAACAAATCGGAATGTTGGGGAAAGACTACGAAATTCTCAAAATCCTGTCCCCAAATACCCAAAATATAATTATTCCAAAGCTTTAGGAATTTTGCAGAAGTTACACAATTTTCTAAGAATGGAGGGATTAAAAATGAGAAAGCACAAAGGATTCACACTGATTGAATTACTAATTGTCGTGGCCATTATTGCCATCCTGGCTGCCATCGCTATTCCGAACTTCCTCGAGGCTCAAATCCGGTCTAAAGTATCACGGGCCAAAGCCGATATGCGCAACCTGACTACTGGATTGGAGGCATATCACGCGGACCATAATCATTACCCCATTCCTTATCCTCATAGACCAGAGGTAGCAACTAACACCTCGGGAACAAATGTACCTAGCGAGCTCTCCACTCCTGTGGCTTATGTCACCAGTGTAATGAGCTTTTTCGATCCTTTTTCTATCCGGCTGATGCATTTAACCGGTCAACGATATTGCCGATATGGTTATCTTTATGATGAAATGGGAAACGTCCATATCCAATGGGCTGAGCTATATGATAGGAACAAAGAGCGGGTGGGCAAATGGCGACTGGATGGCTTCGGCCCTGTACAACGCTTCTATGGCTGGCCTAATGATGTGAGTTACGACCCTACTAATGGCACCGTGAGCTGGGGTGGTATTTACCGCAGCCAGAAGGACCCTGAAGGCATCCAGGCTGATTAATAATGTCACCGCTAGCAATGTTTTTTCTCAAGCTCGTAAAATCAGAATGATTTGGCGGCCTCTTTTTTACTTTCCGGATGTTGCATAAGATGGACGACGATTTCGGGGACATAGAGGCTGTCCGACAATTCGTTTTTAGAATTTTTCGGATTCTTCTTGACTATGTA
>CAYVXD010000117.1:0-13284 GCA_964454265.1 uncultured Candidatus Sumerlaeota bacterium
GGCCTCCGGCCTGGAGATCACCTCGGAGCCCGTGCTCAGGGGCAAAAAACGCCACCAGCTCGATATCCTTTGCCTCGTTGATAATGTCGGCGATCAGGTTCAGCTGGCCGTCCACGCCGGTGGGATTTGTCAGGAGCGCCACGCGTTTTCCCCGAATGGCCTTAAGCAAAGCTTCCACCTGCTGTTGGCTGGAATCCGCCGGATTGTCTGCCGTCATGGAAACTGCCCCCTCCGATCCAATTGAACAAGAAAAAAGCATCAAACAGACAAGAGCTGCCTCAATACTTTTACCTATCCACCTGTTTCGATTCATGATTCAAAAGCCCTCCAATCTGAGATTTCCCAAATAGGCCGCGCGAAGCAACATCGGACTATCGTTTTTTGAATGGCTTGCAACTTTTGAGCCGTTAAGTTCCAGCCTAAACGCCCAGTTTTCTTTACACACATTACGCGCCCCTGATTCAGCACCCTTGAAGTTCATTTTGGACCTTATTTTACAGGCTTTTCAGGCCAATTGTTACATCTTTCTTCTCGATTCATCTAGAAAATCTGACTTGCAAATGGCCCAAACACTCCACGCATTCATTCTTCAGGAGAAACTAGTTGCTGGAGATTTTCTTACCCTCTTCCTGTAGAGGTAACTCTTCTGGAGGTGTTTCTCTGACTTCCTCAAGAAAGTTCTCCAATGCTCGAGCAATCGCCTTCGCCTGTTCCTTTTGGTATTCAGGATCGCTCAGACGCGCCTCGTCCCTGGGCATGTTCATAAACGCCTGTTCAATCAGAATAGCAGGCATGCGAGTGGTGCGAAGGGGGGTATAGTTGAAATTGGCAATCAGACCAAAATCTCCCCAGCCGAGACCTAGCATCTCCTTATAAATCCTATTCGCCAGAAGCGCACTATGCTCATGTTTATAGTAGGCGCTTGTGCCGATTTCCCGAAGATAGCCTTGTCCCGAGCCACCTGCGTTTGCATGAAGAGAAATCAGGAGATCTGCATCGGCATCGTAGGCATATTGAAGCCGCCTCGGGAAAGTGGGGTTGGAATCTCCGGGGCGTATCTGCACGACGGATGCCCCTCGGGCTTCCAGTTTCTTCTGAAGCGAACTGGCAGCCAACGCGTTAACGGTTCTTTCCGTCACGCCCATCAGCCCCCGAGCTCCTATGTTCCGCTCACTACCATGACCCGCCTCAACAGCTACCATTAATCCTTTCAAAGGAGTTTCTTCCGACGGTTCGAGCACAGGAGGTCGTTTCACGTATAACTGGAGAGAACCATTTCCAACTTCAGTCCAGAATCCCCAGATCTGGCGTGACTTAACTGGAATGGTCAAGCGCACCCAGTCATCCGCCATTTGTTCGCCTTTCACGTTTCCAATCACTTTGGCTCCTGTCTTGTGGGTTCCCCAAGTCATGGCATAGTGACTGTTAAATAAATCCAGGTAGATGCATGAACGCTCAGTGTCAGCGCTCACGGCGTAAACCACTTTCTGCCTGTACCCGATTGACAGAGTGTCATAATCTTCATCTCCATTCACCGTGAAACTGGTAAAGAAGAGGTGAGGAGGCGGTGTCCCTTTAGGCAATAAACGCACATTCTCTGCGGAGACCCATCCCGACAGGTTTTCCGCCAAACGCACCTGATATCTTCCGCTCTGTTTGCCAATAATCTCAAAGCGGGTGCCCACTGGGACTTCTGAAACATAGGGGCCACCCAGCCGGACATTATGAATTCCAAACGTCAAAGAAGTATTCTCCTCCGACGCTTCTCCAACGCGCACTTCACTGGTGGCCCAGATCTCGACCTTGGCTTCTGACTCCCCCTTCAGCTTGTATTTCTTTCCATTGCTCTTTCCGGAAAGGTAAACATTAAATGGGGCAGGATCGGAAACTGTGTCTTCGGGAACATACAAACTGGCCAAATACCTGGCCTTTCCATCTCTGCTCGTGCCGGGTTGTTCGTGCAGATCAAATCGTAATTTTCTGCCATATTTAACTGTTCCCCTCAGACCCGATGGGGCGCGAACTTCTACGTTCAAAACATCTCCCGGACGAAGGGCAAGGTCGGATGAGGGATTCAGAATTTGGAGATCACCCGTTGGGGTGGGGGTAATCCTTCTTCGCCTTCGTACTATTTCTTCTCTCTCCCCACGCACAACGGTCAGATATCTTGTCGCTGACTTTCCCCCGCTGTCCACAATTTCAATCTTGATCTTGTTTTCACCCTGTTCCAGCGGGATATTGTCCTTTGCGAAGGCGCCCGTTCTGAAAACCCCTACTTCTTCGTCGTTGATGGACATCCGGTTTTCAGGCAAGGTGCGCCCAAACAGGTGTACAACTCCTCTTGCCGTTTCCTGCCCATCTCTTGGATTGAGCACATGGACGAAAGGCAGCTTCTGAGCCTCCTGTGAACCTGAAATATTGAGTGTCACGCGGGAGACTTTGCCCGCCTCGATGGTTACCTCTTGGCTGACCGGTTCGGGTGCCCCCACGTAAACCGCGGTAACCTTGACCGAAATCGGGGGAACCTTCAGGAAGGCAAAGCGCCCGTCCGCGCTGCTGGTCCAGGTCTTACGAAAAGTATTGTCCCGGCTCCTCGATCCGTCCGAGGGGGAGATTGAAATCCAGGCGTCCACCAAGGGATCTCCACTGTCATCCAAAACTGTACCTACAATAATGCCCGTTTCAGGATTCTCCTTCCAAGGTCGATCGGGCAACGGTGCCGGTTTGGAGTAGATCCCCTCACGCAGCTCGGGGTATCGGCCCCCGGAGAAAATGGCGGTCCCAGGCGCACCCGCTTTCCGTGAATACTCTATCTGCGCGATGTTCTCTTCCCCGTTTCGATAGTTCCTCTGGCCGCCAACGACGTGTGCGATTTCCGATTTGTCAGCAAAATCGTCGAGAAGCTCCTGGTAATTGGGCTTGGGATCATTCATATCCCAGTAGATCATCGGCACGATATAGTCCATGGCGCCAAGGCGCACCCATTCCAGCGAATCCTGGTAATAGTCATGATAGCCGCTGCTGAAGTTGTAATAGCCTTCAATGTTATATTTATTGTAAATGCCCCAGACAGCAGCAGACAGAACAACATTAGGCTTCTCTGCTGCGATCTCCGCATAAAGATCGTTCACAAATTTGTCGAGTTCTTCCCGATGCCATTCTCCCCATTCTCTGCGACTCGGATTGCCGCGACCCTGGAACCGCTTCAGGCTGATGGGATTATATTCGGCATGACCCGGATAGCGAATTCGGTCCATGTGGATTCCATCCACGTCATAGCGTCGGACCACGTCCATGATCACGTTGCGGACGTACTCCTGAACCTGGGGAACGGCTGGATCCAGGTAGTAGTACGAAACAACAACCACTTCACCCTTGGAGTTGAGACAAACCCAGGGTTCTTCTGTGTCCGGTCCGTGACGATAAAAAAGGTGGTCCTGGGCGTCCGGTTTCGATCCTTCCCTACCGGCAAACAGGGGAAATGGATTGATATAGGCATGGAATTCGATCCCGTTTTTGTGGGCTTCTTCAATCGCATAGGCCATGGGGTCAAAGCCGGGATCTTTCCCACCAATTAACCTTGACCACGGTTCGATCTCACTCGGGTAGAGGGTTTCCGCTGCCCCACGAACTTGAAATAGAGCGGCGTTGAAGCCGTCCTCAGCCATATTGGCAAAAACGTTGCGAATGTTTTCTTTCGTTTTTTCGGGATCTTCACGAGACGGCCAGGAAAAACGGGTAATCCAAAGACTTCGGAATTCCGGGTCAGCTTGTTCTGTCTGACTTGTCACTGCTGTTGACAAGAAAGGGGAAAGGAAAAGAAGGATCATAATTCTTGCTAGGTAATGCTTTGGCCCAGTCATAGTCATAACCTCCATTGAAAATTTGGCAAGACGCTTGCTGTCCTTGACGCCACCATTTTAGCATCCGATCTTAAAATTTCCTACCTGATTGCCCTATACACTTCCAGAATTTGTGAGCAAAAATAAGGTGTAATTCACAGGCCGTAGATTGAGCCACCCCCTCTCATATAGTCAATTCTAAATTCCACATTCGTCGTTCTCGGATTGTTTTCGCTGCACCTCCTATTTTCGTTTAAGAAAAACCCACTTTATTATCTTCTGTGAAAAGCATAGAAATAAACTCATTCGCCCTGCCTGCATGGGGCAGTAAGGAGAAGGTATCCTACCTCCATGTTTCGAAGTCTGGAAATACGCGCTCGAGTTTTTTCAAATTCTAATGGTCTGTCCCGCTGTCAAACCCTCCTCAGTCTGTTGTCGGCTAAGATCCCTTAAGCACTGCTTTTTCGATAGCCGCTTTGGTCCAAAGAACCGCCTGCCATTCATCTTTCTTGATTTCCTCAGGGCTTTTCGAATCGTAGTAGTTAGCAGGGCGACGAATGCCGGATTCAATTCCCCAAAATCCCTTGTATCCCGACTCTTTGGCGATCCTCAAACCCTTCTCGAGATCATATCTGGTATGCGTTCCATCAGGAAGCCATCTTCCTTTTATAGAGACACCCTTTGCATAGGGTATTGTCAATCGTATTGCTTCGTAAATCTCATCTTCGCTGGAAACGTCAAAAATTGCAAAATCGGGGAGAAGGCCGAAAAGGGGATGATTTAATTTCCTGGCCAGTGCTACCAGCCATTGGGGATTTGTTGATAGTTTACCCCCATGATTTTCCACCAGGATATTGATGTTAAATTCCTCAGCATAATTGAGAAGGGCACTGAAAGACTCAACCGCTCGATCTAATCCTCCTGGATCTTGTTCTGGAGTTTCGTTCCCTTCAGGGCGACCGTGGGCGACGGTTGCGTTACATCGGATCCCATGACAGCCCAGATAAGCGGCAATTTCGACCCATTTACGGTGATTGATCGCTGCCTGCATTCGGGTTTTCTTGTCTTTGGATACCATGTCCCCTTCGCGGTCAACCATAATCAGAACATTCTTAACCCCATACTCGTCTGCTGCTTTATTTAATTCCTTCAAATATAGATCTCGCACATCGGTGAAGAAATGGGTTACATACTCGACCCCAGCGATGTCAAAATCCTCACGACAGATTCGATGGATGTCCTTCAGTGTCCAGAGTCCGGCAGCATACGTTCGGTTCAGTGACCACGCAGCCAGTGAGACCGCATTCTTGGTTGGCAAAGTCGCACTTCTGGTCAACAAAGCCGCAGCAGCTGGCCATTTCGTTTTTAATGCTGCACAAGAAGACAAGCCGATTCCCGCAGCGGCTATCGAAGTGAGTTTAATAAAGTCACGTCTTGTGTATATGGCCATTTTATTCTCCTATCCTTTCAAGATTGTTAAGCAATAAGCGTTCAAAATTGCTCTGTTGTACCTTTGAATAAGGGCGAGCGAGGTTTTACATCCTCGTCTCTATTCATGTTTCTGTTGATTCTTTAACTTCTCATGTATTGGTATGTAATAATACTGAAAATCCGAATGCCATTTTCGCACATCGGCTCCATTTAAACCATCTCTTAGGGATGCATCAAGCACATAGTATTCACCGTTTTGTTTTCCATAATATAATCCCCCATGCCATCTGGCTCCCCATTTATGTCCCTGGTGTGTTGCTAACACATCTCCAGGAATTAATTCATTTTTGTTAGTTATCTTTGCCCAGTCAGAACTTGGATAATCAGCTATTGGCAAATAAGAGTCGCCTCTTCGAATCCATCTTTTTTTATTGTAGCTCCCTGGGGAATAATCTTCTTCATGTGCCTTGCCGTCATATAGGATCGCGTTCCATACCTGACGTATATACCCATAGCAGTCGCCGACACCATTAAAGACATAGGGCCTGTTGTGTGGAGCAATACCTTGCATCCGTTCCACAATTAATTGTTTATATTCGAAACCTGTTCCCCTTCAAGTTTGCTGATTTTTGTCTTAACCGGATAGCTCAAGACCGCCCCTGGCACCTCGACCCGGGTGCGGTATACCGCTTTTGTTTCATTTTCAGTCACATAAAGCGTCCGAAGATCATCCCCGGCAAACTCAATGTTGCTCGGTCTGCTGCCTGGTGCTCTAATAATCCTCTTCGTTGAACCGTCGGAGGAGAAGACGTGAATTGCGCTGCCTCCGAAGTGGGCCACGTAAAGGTTGCCCTCACTGTCAAAGTTCATTCCGTCCGGATCTCCCCCGGGCATTTCAGCAAAGACCGTCTTGTTCTCCAGCCTCCCGTTCGGCAGTACGTCAAACCTGAGCACCCGATGAAAGGCCGACTCGGCAACGTACAGCTGCTTCCCATCGGGACTGAAAATAATTCCATTCGGAAAACCAAGTCCCTCAGCAACCGGGACGACCCCTCTTTTCTCTTTGTCGATTCGGTATACGATCCCGTCCGGATTTTCCCGCGAATACTCGTGAGGATCGGTAAAGTACAAATTGCCGTGCGCGTCAAAGGCCAGATCGTTGGGCCGATTAAACTTCTTACCCTGGTAACCGGCGGCATACATTTCCACTTTCTTCTCAGGACTTATTCGCAGAATGGCTCCTCGCTCGAACTCACAGGCATAAAGTCCTCCGTCAGGGCCTACCGCCAACCCGTTTGTCTTTTGAAAAGTCAAGGGTTCAGTCGTTCCAGCAAGAAACACCGAAGCCCCTTCAGGCGTAACCTGATAGACGGCCTTGCCGTAACAATCCGAGAAGTACAATGTTCCTTTGCCGTCCCACGCCGGCCCCTCCGGAAACTCCAACCCATCAACCACTTTTTCAAAAGAAACAGTCACAGGTTCCATCTTCTCTCCCGCGTCCTCCGCCCAAATTGTAGGGCCCGTCACTATTAGTGCCGCCAGCAATATCCCCACGACAAACCCAATCCTTGATAGTTTCGTATTCATTGAAAAGTCCTTTTTGATTTATCTGGGGAATCCGGGATACAATCTCCTTACTAAGGCGAATCCTAATACAGCAGGTATTTCTGCCGTATTTTCAGGAACTCCTTCACTCCAGGCTGGTAACTTTCGATAATTTTTTCAACCGGCACGCCATCCTGAAACATCAATCTGATCTTGTCGCTTCCGTTCGCGAGATCAAGCCCCCTAACTCTGGTCTTTGAGAGATCGAATTTTTCCGGATACATCTTTATCAGCATTTCGGTTATATGATATCCGACGACCACGGGCTTTATCTTCTTTTCGTCGGTAATTATGATCCTGAATCCTTCACAAATTTCACCCTGATAGTGGCGATAATAGGGCCTGAAAAAAAACGCCTCGAAATATACGCCGGGGATGTTCTTATCGTTCATTGCCTTGGACGCTTGTCCTGCGTTCATCCACGGTGCGCCGACAAGTTTAAACGGCAGCGTGTAACCGACCCCGATGCTGACCAGCGGCGTTTCTCCAAAAATCCCCGTGATTGGGTAAAACCAGGAAGAATCGCCTTCGGGAATATGAGGCGACGTGGGAACCCAGACAAGCCCTGTGTCGCGCCAGGTCATTTCGCGTTTCCAGCCTTCCATTTTCACTACTTCCAGGTCGCAGTTGACGTTCATTTCCTTATTAAAAAACTGCGCAAGTTCACCCACCGTCATCCCGTGCATATAGGCGACGGGCCCAACGCCGATAAACGAATAGAACTCCTCTTCGATCATGGGTCCTTCAACGATTACTCCATTCACGGGATTGGGGCGATCTAAAACGACGAACTTGACTTTGTGCTCGGCCGCGGCGTCCATGCTGTGCTTCATGGTCGAGATATAGGTGTAGGACCTTGAGCCAATGTCCTGAATGTCGAACAGCAGAACATCAATGTCCTTGAGCATCTCCTCAGTGGGTTTCCTCGTTCTGCCATACAGGCTGTAAACCGTGACATTCGTGTTTGCATCGACGCTGTCGCCAAGCGATCCCGAGACTCCGCCGCGAATGCCGTGTTCGGGCCCGAACAGAGCCACCAGGTCTACATCCGGATGTGATGCCAACAGGTCCGCGGTTGATCGAAGACGGCTATCGACACCGGTTGGATTTGTAATAAGCCCGACCTTCTTCCCCTTGATTACATCAAGGTGCTTCTCAAAGAGCATATCGACGCCAAGTTTAACTGCGGGCTTTTTCGCCATCAACGCGCCTTCTCCAACTTCCTGCGACAACTTGTACGACACCGCGGGCGTGATCACGATATTCCGGTATCCCACGTCCCGGTGATCTCCTTGAAGCATCAGGGGACCCGGTTTGGCCTCGTGACTGTCAACGGCGCCCCCAGTTATGCCGGGAATCTCCTTGTGATCTATGATGGTTTTGCCGTTTAAAACAACCGTAACCCATCGGCCGATAAGGGTGACGTCGTACACATTCCACTCTCCCGGAGGATTTGCGGCCATTTCACTGGGAGCAATGAATCCATAAATCGCACTGTTAAGTCTCTTACTCGGGGGGCGGTCGCCGGGATCGTTGACTTGAATCTCGTACCGTCCGCGCAGGTAGATGCCGCTGTTGCTCCGCGGCGGAAGTCGATACTCAATGTGCAGTTTGAAGTCCTTAAATGTTTCCTTTGAAATCAAATCGACACTGGGCGGTGTGTTGCTTAGAATACCGTCCTTGTACTTCCATCCATCAGGGCCCTCGGCAACCCTTAGTTTCCAGTTGGAAAGATCGTCGCGAAGCAGGGAGACCGGCTCTCCCCATTTAACAACTTCTCTGTAATCCAACTTGGGCGCTCGAACGGCGGTGAATTTGAGCGGATTGCCCTTTTCGTCAAGCATCTCGCCGACGATCCTCCTCCTCTCCAGCTTTCCTTTATAGACTACATCGGTATCCTGCTCCTCGAACTGGGGCGGAAGGGCAATGTCCAGGTTCTCCCCATCAAAACTGAGCTTTGTGATGGGCCGAGCGCTTCCGATTCGACCGACCAATCGACCCTTTAACTCATCGCCTTCCATCTCAAATTCAAACCAGGAGGGGAAGGTCACGGAGCCGGTGGTCACCGTTACGTCCCATCGTCCAAGAATGGCATCAAATTGGCCGTCTTCCGACAATCCGACACTCGCAAATGCCAGCAAAAGCAGCAATAACGCACCTTTCCGCAAAGTTTTAAAAACGATCATGATCCTCTCCTTTTGATTTCTTGGCACAATTGATATTTTGATGTTACACGATCTTTAAATTGACCGGATCCCACTTTACCTTTCGACCCTGGTGAAAAGCCTCCGTTCCCATGTGGCAGGAGATGTCCTCGCCGAAACACATGTGCATGTTGCAACTGGTCTCTTTTCGCGTTCGGACAGCATCGAAAAATTCATGGAAATGCTTTTCCCCGGAAGACATCTGACCTTCTGAAGGAACTTCAATGATCTCCGTCGGGACACCCTCCTTTTGCGATTCCTGAAGCAAATGAGCATACCGCTTTGAATCCGGCGCTGCCCAGATTTGAATCTCGTTCCCCCGTTTGGTCATGGAGGCTTCGGTTCCAATGTATTCGATTCCCCTGGGACGAAAGGTAGAAGTGAAGTTCGCGCTGAAGGCGACAGTTAAGTTCTTGTCAGGATACTCATAGATGGAGTTATAGACATCGGGAATCTCGAGGTAGTCTTTCAATTCATAGACCCCGCCGGAGGCCACCGCCGTGTGAGGGATATGAATATCCATAATCATATTGATGGAGGCCATATCGTGTGAGAACAGGTCGCCGCAGATACCTGTGCCATAGTCCCAGTAGCACCTCCACTGGATGACCCGCTTGGGATCGAATGTACGATGGGGCGCCGACCCAAGAAATTCTTTCCAGTTGATTGTTTGAGGGTTGAGATTAGAAGGAATCGGCCAGTCCCAGAGGCGCCGGGAAAATGGGTAAAACCGAAAGACCCGAACCATGTGGACCCGTCCCAGAGCACCGGAGCGAACCAGATCCCGCATCTTTTTCGTAACCGGACTTTGGACCGTACTCTCATTGAGCTGGATGACCCGCTTGTGGGTCTCTACGGCCTTTTTCAGAGCCACACCTTCTTGAAAGCTGTGGGTGGGACATTTTTCAATGAAGACGTCCTTTCCCGCTTCACACGCATCAATCGCGACCTGGGCGTGCCAGTGATCCGGCGTGAAAATCATGACCGCGTCAATGTCCCGATTCTCCAGCACCTTGCGGTAGTTGTCGTACAGCGTCACTTTGCTATCAAACATCTCACCTGCATACTTCCGTGCATCTTCATACACATCACAGACGGCCCGAATCTGCTCCTTAACGAATGGTTGAACAGGCTGCGCTCGACGCCCATAACCTCGAGTCCGATCTTCCCGAGAAATGGACCCGAATCCCGTTGCCTTCTCTGCCGCCTTAGGGTGAAAGTGCCCCAGCCGACACATCATCTGGCGAGCGCGAATGCCGAAACCGATGACGCCGATGCCTAACGTGTCATTGGGGGACCTGTTCTGGGAAAAGGCCGGCACGCCCAATTGACTCGCCATGGCGAATCCCGCGGCCACCCGCGCGCCTCTCTTCAGAAACTCTCTTCGCGTGACTTCCTGATCGCTTGACATGCTGATTCTCCCTTTCTTAATTCGACCTAGATCACTCTCCGGTTCACCGGGTCCCACTCTACTTTGCGGTTCTCCAGATAGGAGAGGGTTGCCATGTGACAGGCAATCGATTCCTCGAATCCTCGATCAATATCACATTTGGGTTGACCGCCGTTTCGGATAGCATTCAGCCAGTCTTTGAGGTGCAAGTACGTAGAATCAACCCGCCTCCCCGCTTTGAAGGTGTACATAAAACCTTTTTCGAAATAGTACTTTTCCGTTGCCGAAGTTATTGCATCGATTCCCTGGGAGTCTGGCCTGTAGGAAAACAGCGGAAGCGAGGTGTCAATGATTCCTCGTTCAATTTTTTCCTTATAGCGCGTTGACTGATCATCAACCGTGACGGTTAGGTTCCGACCGACCTCCATCGAAGCATCGTGGCCCATGAAGACGGTTCCTCGATTCCTTCCGTTCGCCAAGGTTGCACTATAGAGGAACGTCAAGTTACGGTCCGGGAACTCAAGCGCCACGTTGAATACGTCCGGAACATCCCGCCCGTCCTTGTAATAGTAAAGGCCTCCGGAAGCGACCGCCGATCGCGGGACTCCCAGGCCCATAATGTGGTTCACCGCTGAAAAGGAATGGGACAGAACGTCCCCCGAGATTCCGGTGCCATAATCGTACCAGCATCGCCACCGAAAAAACCGCTCGAGACTAAAGGGAACCTTATGTGGCGCTGGAGCCTGAAACTGCTCCCAATCGATGTTTTTCTGACTCGCTTCCGGATGGATATCCCACACCCAGGCAGCGAATGGAGAATTGCGATTGGTGGTGGATTCGATTAACGAGATGCCGCCCAGAATGTTTTTCTTGATGATTTCGCGAGCCTTGATATGACTCTCCGATTGAAAGCTTTGGTGCCCGAGCTGAAATACCACTCCGCTTTTCTTGACGGCATCGACGGTCTTTAAAGTCTCCTTGATTGTCCTGGTCATGCACTTCTCACAGTAGATATGTTTGCCTGCGTTCGCCGCATCAATTACGATTTGGGAGTGCCAATGGTCGGGAGTGGCAATGATAACGGCATCCACCTCTTTACTATCCAGAAGCTCCTGATAGTGGCGGTAACGCTTTGCAGCCGGTAGAGGGGTGAATTTGCTCCCCGGGAGGCTATCCCTCCTGGAGGTCGTCACGGCGCGTTCCGCTCGAACGTCAAAAAGATCGCAGACTCCGGTAATCGCGATATTCAGATCTTCCTGCTCCAGAAGGGCCTTGAGCCTGATATCCCGGCCCGTCTTTCGCGCCACTTCCAATTGCTCTTCGACCCATTCCGGGTGGGGGAAACCCGCCGCTCGCACGACCTGGTCACCTCGAAACCCATACCCAATCAAGCCGATCCGAACGAGCTCGCCGGTGGACTTGGGAATAACTGCGGGCGCACTGTCTTTTAAGCCCAGTTCGTCGAGTATCTGCTGCTTGCGTAATGTATCACTCAACTGCTTTTTCAAGACGTTATAATAAAGCGCGCCAAAGACCGGAATGGTCGCAAGACCTTTGAGCAGATCGCGACGCGTGATGTTTTTTCCTTTTCCGTCGGGGTTTTGCTTTTTGGCTGCATCGCCGAGCTCGGGTTTCTCTTGACCCATTTTGCTTCCTCCTATACCTGGGGTTCAGAAGGGACCTGTCTACACGTTCCACGCTGCCCAAAGATCAGCCGGTCCAAACCGATGATTCGGCCTGTGGGAAATAGCCAAAGGACAAACAGGGCGCTCGCTTCGATCAGGGTCTTGTTGACCACCAAATAGCTTCCCTCGTTGGGCATCGAGTACTTTAAGTCAACCAGTGGTGGGGCGGCTAGGTAATACAAGAGCAGGAGAATTCCTCCCAAGATACTGGCCAGCCGGGAAAAGCACCCGCTAATCAGTGCGACCCCGATCAATACCAGTCCCCAGATGTTGAGGAAATCAACGACCTGCAAAGCGGCCTGGAAATCCGCGATGGCGCTGAAAAGACGCGAAAAGATCCATTGCGACTCGCTCAGAAACCGGCCCGAGGACCAATACGGATTCATCGCCTTTGCAATCCCCTCGTAGAGAAGGTGCCACCCAATCAAGACTCTCAACGTAACCAAAGCTGTCAGCTGTATGTTTGTGTATCCGGATGAAGAAGTAAAACGATTTTTCGTCTTGTCACGCATCACGATCCTTTCCTTTGTACGTCGTCAGATTCCTTTGGACACTTTGTGAGCAAAAATAAGGTGTAATTCGCAAGTCGAATATTAAGCCGCTTCATTTTATAAAGTCAATTCTAAATTCCACATTTTTCGTTCTCGAATTGTTTCTTACCGCACCCCCCTTCTTCTGGCCAGAATATCCTCTCCCTGGCCATGATATACGTCGATGGGACGCAGATTCCCGATGGCTTCATGATAGGGCTCTTCGTTGTACCATCGCTGAAATTGAGCCATGGCCTCCTCTAACTCCCCCGGTGATCGATAAATAACCAGCCCCAGCCTGGTCTTGGCAGTGCGGTTAAGCCGTTCAAATTTGCCAACTGTCTGGGGACGATAGCGTGGAGCCAGGATGTGTTGGATCTTCATCTCACGAATGGGGCCAGCCAAACGGAATTCACTTGCGCTTAGGTGGACTGTTCATTAATTTACCGCTAGTCAGAGGGGATGGCTGAGATCGAAAATTGGGACGAGCAACATGCCATCGTGCCACCCGCCCCAAAAAGCGTACTGAACCTAGTGCACCACCACATTTGACATGGCTCACAAAATGAATTATGACCAAAAAGCTTCGTGGCCTTC
>CAYVXD010000118.1:0-13197 GCA_964454265.1 uncultured Candidatus Sumerlaeota bacterium
CCCATCTGGCCCATTCAAACACCAGGTGAGTACATGATGAAGGTGGACATGGTCAGGGAACACATAACGTGGTTCGGCGAGCGGGGCGACAGCGCCGTGAAGCTTCCCGTGCGGGTCAAGGCATTCTCAGAGCAGTACGGAGCACGTATTGAAGGTGTGCCGGAAGCACTGGAACTGCTGGACGGCCTGGGAAGCCGCCTGCGCGTTAAGGTGACGAACACAGGGCGTGTCATCTGGCCCGCGGCCAGGGAAGGCGATGCAGGTGCACCGGAGCAGGAATTCTCGCTCGCATATCAGGTTTTCCAGCCCGACTCTCGGGGCGGCCTTCAGCCTGTCCAGGAAGGCCCTCACGTCGGGCTTCCCCATGCCGTATCACCCGGCGAAAGCATTGAGATGGAACTTCCGATCTGGCCCATTGAGACACCAGGTGAGTACATGATGAAGGTAGACATGGTCAAAGAACACGTCACCTGGTTCGGCAAGCGGGGCGACAGTGCTGTGAAGCTACCCGTGCAGGTCAAGGCATTGCGACGTGGGAAGTTGCGAGTTCATGGGCTTCCCGAGCGGCTTCGCGCGGCGAGCGAGGTGGATGTCGAAGTCGTCCTCACCAACGCCTCGGAAACCGTGTGGCCCGCCGCAGGCCCTTACCCCGTACATTTGACCTACCACTGGTTGACCGAACAGGGGGAGATGGCCGTGCACGACGGGCTGCGCACATCGCTTGGAAACGATCTTGCGCCCGGAGACTCGGTCGCGGTGAAAGCCCGTGTCCTTGCTCAACTGAATCCTGGGACCTACCTGCTCCAGTGGGATCTTGTGCAGGAAGATGTGACCTGGTTCGGGATGGATTGGCCCCAGACGCGGGTCGAGGTGACTTAGAGCACTTAACAGAAAAGGGCTCTTTGTCAGATAGGTCAGCAAGAATGGTCATATGTCAAAGAGCAAGTTGAGTATTTGCAGCCTTCTAACACGACTTATTCCCCAAGTGCTTTTTACTTTTAATGCTTGAAGGTTTCTTCAAGAAGATATCGTAAATTGACAGGGTGCTCTTTGCTATTCGCCATCTCCAGTCATTACCCAACCTTGCTTCCTCTCGCCTAGGCGAGAGGATGGAGGTGAGGTTGAAAATGCGCCTTGTGCGTAGGGGATCATTTCTTGACTAAAATGCTGACTCATTCAAAAAGAAATATCAAACCGCGACGGTATGGCACACATTTTCGTAGGATCTCTTAGAGAGAACCCGAGCGCAGGGGGAAAAAGGTAGGGCGAGAACCTTGGGCGCAAGAGATCTGTCTTAATTCATCACACGGGCTTGAGGCTGCTGCGGTGGCGCCGTGCAGCGGAACCAACAGTAGCCACTCTGCGGGTTACGCTCCGGCTATTATTACTATGTGTAGACCAATTTGCTCGGTTTAATGCGGCCGGGGTCTTCGCCTTGATGGGCATGGTGACAATCATCCGTTACGTGACCGCTCAGAGAGGATAGATTATTTTTTTATTGTGATTCGCTGCGCAGCTCTTCGAGTCGATCTTTAGAATGTATGAGAGAAATATCGCCGGGGAAGCGTGGCCAGGCTTCATCGAGCACGGCGGCCATCTTCTCCGGTTCTTTTTTCTCTCCATAGACAAGCGCGAGGTTTCGATACGCGTTGAGCAGTACCTCTTCCTCATCCTCAGTCAGGCGTGACCTGGACTTTAACAGAGAAACCGCTTTTTGAAAGTGTGGAACCGCTTCGTCGTAGCGATGCAATTTGAAAAAATAGAGTCGGCCCAGCGCCTCGTGAATTTCCGGGCTTTTCGGATTGTTCCGCTCACCTTCCTTGAGGAACTCCAGAGCCTGCTCGGGACTGTGGGCATGAGTTGCAATAACATAAGCACCGATGACGTAGCCACGAGTATGGTGGGGATTAATGTAAGTTACCAGGCGATACCAAGGGACGAGTTCTTCGAGGCTCTCGTGTTCGACGTGGGTTGAGCTGTAAGGTTTGACTGCGCGCTCGATATCGCCCAGCAGGCCGCGGAAATCGCGCTCCTTGGGCAGGATGACACTCACAACGTGCTCATGGGTGTGGTCCCAGCCCATAGCGTGCTCGATGGTATAGGTGTCACTGGTGGGTTCGGCGAGATTTTCCGTGTGGGCGTGATGTTCGTGCGCATGGTCGGTGTGGTCGGTTGGTGCACTTGTGTGTAAGTCTGGGAGGCGGTACTCAATCCCTTTGTGGATATATTCATCGGTCTTCAGCCAGAGCATATCGGCGACGCTGACCCGAAATTCGCCGAACAGCGCAGCCAAGGCGCTTTGGTTCATCTGTTTGAGTTCTGTGGCACTGTACTCCTCTGCGGGCCGGATCACTTCAGACAAATAATGAGCCATCACTCCGCCAATCCCAACCAGGATGAGACAGGCGACCAGGAGGGTCTGTTCTGCGCGTGTAAGTCGCATCATTCGTTGGCCTCTATAACATGCGGCGGCGAAAGCGGAGCAAGCCAACTGTGAGAAATACAAAGGCATAAATTCCCGCATAGATCGTCAAGAAGATCAGGACGTACGCAGAAATCGGAGGCCAATTATGCACTACCTTTTTCGAAAGATCAAATAGGTCAAGATGCGGAAGCACCCAGTACATAGCTGCAGCGAGCGCTTGAAAGAAGGGATCGAGTTTTTCATACATCAAAGTAATCGAGCGGCTGATGATGCTTGCTCCAATACAGAGCAGCAACGATATTGTCACATTGGCTGACTGCGTGACAAAGAGCGAGAGACAGAGCACCAGCGCTACGATCAATGCGAGGGAAAGGAAGCGCAGATAGATTGCCTGGAGGAAAATCCAGTCGGTACTCGCCTGGAAGAGTACCAGCGTGACCAGGAAGATGGTGCTGAACAATAGGAGTGTGAACGTTGAAATAATAAGCGCACCAAGGTACTTACCCAGCAGAAAGTGCAGACGGCTGATCGGCTTCGCCAACAACGGATATATTGTTCGATTCTCGAGCTCGTAGGGGAGCTGGCGCGCTGTGACCGTCACCGAGATGATGATGGTGAAGATATTGATGACTGTAAAGGAAATGTCTTTGAGGAACTTCTTCTGCAAGGCTTGAACGCCAAAGAAGTTAATCAGTGCCGCGCCACCGATAATAACTACTGTGAGAATGAGGAGAACATAAAGATCTTTTCGCCGCAGCGCTTCCAGGACTGTGGCCCGAGCTAGAATCCAGATTTTCCTCATGGCGGTGAGCTTCCGATGTTCTGAATGTTGTTGCGCAGGAGCGTGAGTAGTGGCTACCGCTCATCTCACGCTTCAACGCCAACCAGCGTGCATCATCATCCAACTGCGCTTTATTAGGTCACTTTTCTGCCAACGACATTAACGAAATAGTCCTCGAGCGAGAGTGAATCGCTGGCGAACTCGACAATTTCGTAGTTGGCCTCAATGAGTCGGCGCAGAATGTCAACCGGTTTATCGTCTTCCCGGATATCAATCCGATAGAGATCCGCTTTAATCTGCTTACAGGGAAAAGAGAAGTCATCGGGCAGTGCTTCGGATTTGAAGATCAGATGGAATTTATTGAGGCTGAGCAGGAGATCGCCAATGCGTTTTTCCTCGATAACTTTGCCTGCGTCAATGATAATAATGCGGTCGCAGATGAGTGCGACTTCGGAGAGCTCGTGGGAGGAGAAGAAGATGGTTTTGCCCTCTTGCTTGAAGCGCAGCAGAATTTCGCGCAGATCGCGCCGTCCCACAGGATCGAGTCCGGATGTAACTTCGTCAAGAATCAGAAGATCAGGGTTGCCCATGATTGCCTGGCCAATGCCGATCCGCTGCAACATGCCCTTGGAAAACTTTTTTAGCTGCACGGTGGCCCACTCCTCCAGCCCAACAAGAGCCAGCATCTGTTGCACGGTCTGACGCAGTGTCTGACCCTGCATGCCCATGAGCTGGCCATACATGGTCAGGATTTCGCTGGCCTTCATGAAGGGGTAGTAGAGGGCAACTTCAGGGAGGTAGCCGGTGCGACGCTTGGCTTCAATGGAGCCGGCTTCAGCACCAAGCACACGCACGCGCCCGTTCGTCGGCAGAATGAAGCCCATGAGCGTCTTAATGGTGGTTGACTTTCCCGCACCATTCGGCCCGATAAAGCCAACGACCTCGCCCGGGTTGACCTGAAGATTCAACCCATCAACCGCGACGAGGTCTCGTCTGCCTAACCCCCGCTTATAGACAACCGTCAGATCCTCGATCTCTATAGCAGGTACTCTTTCCACCATCGCAACATTCCTCAGCAAAGGGAACGGTCTACAAGAGCTAAACGGCGCGATCCTGTTGATTAAGCAGCTGTTTCAAGTTACTTTCTGGCTTCTTGTACGAAAACTGAAATATACATTACGTAACGCGCATGACCGGTGTCAAACATTTTCGTCATTTGCAAGGTATTATGCGCTTCTTCGGGGTCTGCAACTCCGGGTTTGGAACCAGGAGCACGGCGAGAAATGCGGGAGACGTAAACTATAATTCCCTGGACTTTTAAGTGCTTGTGGGAGCTAATTATTCCTGGTACACGGTTCAGGAGCGCTCGGAAACACTATGCACGTATTCAGCCAGCCAGTCTGAAGCGTATGTATTGCGAAAACTAATAGTGATGGATTACTCATGGCCTCGGAAACGCCGATCTGCCAGCTGGAACAGCAAGGTTTTACCCGCGGGAGCTGCGAGGTTGGGCGAGGGAAGCACCTGGCCCCGGCGTGCACTGTGACGTTGCGGTCGCGCAATGGCAAAATGGAGCGTCTGATAAAGTCCATGCACCTGTCGCGGCCGGAGAATTACTTCTCCATTTACCAGTCAGGGTGCAACTTTTCGTGTCGCAAATGCCATTCGTGGGAGTTCAGTCAACGGGCCGATGGGAAATGGTATTCGGTAGAGGCGCTGGTGCGGGAAAGTCAGGATTACGAAAGGCACGTGACATTGGAAGAACCGCGAGAAAGGGCTACGGCGTGGCATGCGATTCAGACGTGCAGGTGCTGCGGCGCGTGTGTGCTGAAGCGGCGTCGTGGGCCGTCCTGCCCGGGGACGTTGCGTCCGGACCAGGTAGTACTCAGCCCGCAGGGCTTTGGCCCAGCACGCAACATTGTCGCTTTCACAGGTGGCGATTTAACGTGTCAGCCAGAGTTTTATTGCGAGTTTGCCCGGCTGCTGAAGAAGACCACGCGCCTGTGGTTGCTGATTGAAACGAACGGTTACGCCCTGACGCCACAGAACTTGGACATGATGGCTGAGGCTGGAGTGGATGCATTCTGGCTGGATATCAAAGCATTTCATGACCCTGTCCATGTCTGGCTCACGGGTAGATCTAATATCGGGATATTGAAACTGCCTCAGGCCATTGTGGAGCGAGGGTTCGTTCTGGAAGTTCTGTCGCTGTTCATCCCTGGCCTGGTGGAAACCGATCAGCTACGCGAAATTGCCCGCGTCATTGCCGCTGCGGATTCACAAATCCCATTTACCATTCTTGCCTTTTTCCCTGAATATCGGATGCACGGATACCGGTCGCCAACAACGCGTGAGATGGTTGATGCGTACAAAGCATGCAAGTCGGCAGGTCTGGAGCAGATTAAGCTCGGTAACCTCGGCATCTTTGTTCGCGACGAGGCGGACCAGCAACTGCTCGAGCGCGAATTGGGCACTGAGGCGCTTTGATGCCCCAGGCGCGCATAGTGCTGCGATGCGCCCGGATGTCTTAAGCTGTTGCGAAACCCTTAGCCCAACGCCGCTCTTTCTTTCTCTTCACAAGAATTCTGCCTTCCTGTTCGTAGTCGTTGCTGTCCCGGATAGCTGTACCCATGCCCATGGAGCGGGCGCCAAAGACCTTGACAGAGAGAAAACAGCGATATTATTAAAGTCTCTAAGAAGGGTTTTTGTGCATTAATTGGTGGATAGGCAAGAATTAATTCGTGAAAAATCCAAGCACGAGGTGACGCAATGCGACTGGTGGTGCAACGGGTGCGGAATGCAAGCGTTGATGTGGAAGGTAAAAGCGTGGGTGAGATCGGGGTGGGGTTTGTCGTGCTGGCGGGTGTTGCCCGCGACGATACCGAGACTGATGTTAATTTCCTGGCAGATAAGGTGGCGCATTTGCGGGTGTTCGAGGACGAAGAGCGAAAGATGAACCGGTCAATTCTGGAGCTTGGTGGTGCGCTGCTGGTGATCTCTCAGTTCACGTTACTGGCAGACTGCCGAAAGGGCCGGCGTCCCAGCTTCATTGACGCCGCGCCGCCGGAGATGGCTAAGCGCTATGTTGAGCGGTTTGTTGATCGGCTCAAAGGATTTTCCTTGCGTGTTGAAACCGGGGTTTTTCAGGCGATGATGGATGTGACTCTGTGCAATTACGGCCCGGTGACCATCGTACTCGACAGCAAAGAGCTCCTCGCAGGAAAAGGGGAGCCAGCAAAGTAAAGTAGGGACAGATTATAATCTGTCCCTACGCTTAGGGATGATTTAGGGACACTATCAAAATGAAATTCCAATGCTCCTAAGGCGCATAAACCACTACGACACAACGTACACAACGGGAGTAGGGATGATCCGCCGCGGCGGACGGGTCGCCCCTACATTCTGAATTTTCGATGCGCCTAAGGCGCATGCGCGTCGTGCCGTTGTGGTTTGATAGTTCTTGTTGTTAGGTGCTCTTAGTATCACACAATAGCCGCATCCGGATGTCCATCAGGACTGGATCATACTGCGCTCCTTTTCATGGTACGAGGGGCAGAAAGCAGCTGAACGTACTATGGGATTGTCTATAAAATTTAAAAAGCCCGTAGGGTTTCCTACAAAGCGCGTATATGCTGCGCTGGCGGTGGTTCTTGTTGTGGCGATCTTTTTCGTTGCGCGTGGGTTGTTCAAAACCGAGGAAGACCGGATTCGCGATCTGATCCGTCGTGGGGTGACTGCAGTTGAAGATGAGGATATTGACACGATTGGATCATTAGTTTCCCCTAAATACTACGGCTACTATGGAACGACCAAAGAAGAAGGATTACTCATGGCGCGGGACAATCTGGAAAATCTTGAAGATCTGAAGATCAATCTTAACAAGATCGAGATCGCCTTTCGAGACGGGCAAGCAGACGTCCTCTGTTATTTTAAAGTTACTGGGGTGTATCTGGATTCAAATATCTACGATCGACTCCAGTTCCGAGGTCTTCCCCACGCAGATCCGGAAGAGTTGGATAAGGCGCGTCTGGTTTTGGAGAAGGAAGCTCCGCCAGGCGGAAGTGGCGGCGGAGAATGGCGTATTATCGAATTTGAACTTCTTATGCCGTAATATCGAAAGCGGAAAGCAGGCGCAGGATCGCAAGCAGGCATTTTGTTCAGCCCCGTCCCACACTGCAGAGTACCCAAGCATTCCCTTTCATTCCGCGCAAAACCAGAGATGAACGTTTATCTTCCTGAAATTGTTTAATGAGCTCAATCAGGTTGGCAGAGGTACGGAATGTGTTGCAGATTTTAAGCAAGGATACGGCAGCGGATATTAAAACGTGCCGCTCGCTGGCCGTGTCAACCTATAAGCCGGCAAAGTGCACGTCAGGCAGGAACAGCCAGTAGCGGCTGTGACAACCATTAGGGGTGTTCTAATGCTCCCAACGTCGCTCTTCTTCGGGGGGTGGCGTTGGGCGTTTTGGCTCTTTTTTGGGCGTTTGCTTCTCCTCTTCAATAGCCTGGAGCACAGTGGAGCTCGCGCCCGGAGTACTACCCAATTGGTAGGCCTTCTTTAGCTGGAGTTGCATCTTGACCTGTGCAATGGTAAGCTGTTTCGGCTTGCGCGTAGGGGGCGTGTGTTCAAAGAGGATTTGCACGTTCTTCATTAGCCGTTCAGGCTGAAATGGCTTGGTCAGGTAGAGTCGTGCTCCCAGCTTATAGCCGTATCTAATCTCGCGCGCACTGTCTTTTGCTGAGAGGATAACGATGGGAATATCGCGGTGGGTCTCATTGCGTTGCATGATTTCCATGATCTGGAAGCCGGTTACTTTCGGCATCATGATGTCAAGAACAATAAGGTCTGGCTCGAACAGTTGCAACACCGTATAAAAATCAAGTGGATTAGATAGTGTGAGAACGTCGTACTCATCTGCCAGCGTCATGCGGATCAGTTCCAGCGCATCAATATGATCGTCTACAACCAATATGCGCCACCGCACCATTTGCGTGTTCCTTGAGACAAGGCTGACAGAATGACTTGTCAGGGAATGCAAATGATTCTATGCAATTTCCCTGTTCGCTTTAATCGGAAATCTGTTCAGCAACGAGCCAGGAGTAAGTGGTCCCAGGGCTCGACTAATAAAAGAAAGTTTCTTGCGCTGCGTCATTCTTCCCCTAACGTATCTATTCGAAGCGAAAAGAGCCTGCAAAGCTATTCTACCTAGAAAATGCTTATACGAACATTTATAAAAACTTGGACAGCTGTGAAAGAATACCTGCTCTTCAGAATCCTTATTAGCTGCAAGTGTATGGCTTTGCCGAGCGCGCAGGCAAAAATTAGAGAACATCTATTCTATTGTGTTTTTAGAGTAGTTTAGCTTGTTTTACAATGTCAATGAAAAAAATGCATCAGTTTTGGCAAATCATCTCATCACCTCGCGGGAAAGTAACAACGCATTTCAAATCTTCTTCCTTATCCGCATTAGGTGTATATCATTTTTATTATTGCCTCAAAAGAAGTATCAGAACCTATTTACCTGGAGACCTTAATGCGAGCATTCGCCTTGGCGGTTCCTGACTGGATTGTAATGATCGTTTCTCCATCGTTTCGAGCCTGAAACGTTTGAGTTGCAGGGTCAATCCGTCCTACTCGCTCATCGGAGCTCTGCCATGAGTGTGATATGGGCTTCTCAATGGGCACGGTGAAGCGTATTGATGGCAGGGAGCTTTCAAATATTCCCTCTGCGGTAAGGGGTAACGTTGTGCTGGGATGGAGTATATGTCCATCTTCCGGGCTGCTTATTGTAATATCAGTAAACAATGGTACGACACAGCAGGAAATCTGGTCGCTCTGCACGGTGAAGGCCAGGAAATGATAGAAGCCGCCCTGATTTGGAGGCGCATAGAGAGCCGCTCCGCCGCCAGCGCTCACAAAATAGGGAATGCCATCAACTACTTGTTCGCTAAACATATGAGTGTGACCTGAGAGGACAACGATTCGTTTGCCGCGCTCGCGATGCGATTGTAAAATTCTCTGGAGCAGATTGGCCTCGTACGAATTCAGGTCAGTGGGTCTTATGGGTATGGGATCAACGACGGGTACATGGAGGCAGAGGAAGACATACCGCGATTGGCATTGCTCGAGCTGCTGCATCAGCCATGTCAGTTGTTCCTCAGACGGAAGTTGATATGATGTTGCCCGGTGGAAGCTTCCCGGAGAGTTGTCGAGCACAAAAAACGAACAATCACGATGGTCGAAGCGGTAATGCGTAGGGCCAAATATCTGTTTGAAATTCCCAGCATCTTTGTCAAGTACACGTTCGTGATTGCCAAGCGTCAGGAAATACGGCATGTCAAGCTGATCAAGGATTTTTTTGCCGTAGTGAAGTTCTTCGAGGTCGCCTCGGGGGGTGAGATCGCCCGTGTAGAGCACAAACGCACCGCCCAGCTGATTTATCTGCGAAATGATACGCTGCATGATTTCCGTTGAAACGTGCCGGGGATTCTTTCTTTGCAGCTTGGTGTCGCCAAATACGAAAAAGCAAAACCCATCAGGCTGAAGCGGCGGCTGGTTCGTAAAGGTAAGCCAGGAGGGGTTGTTTGTTGCAGCATAGCGAAAGGTTTCGCATGGAGGCGGGGCAAAACCGTATCGAGCCTGCAGTTCGCTAAAAAGAATAGTTCCGCTATCCTTTTTTGCATTGTCCGGTTCAACAATGTACAGACGTTCAAGAGTGATGGGAAAGTTTGTGGTTGTCGAGAAAGGGGATTGCACGTAGTTCCACCCGGTCCAGCTGATTTCCCGGGCAAAGTCCATAGTGATGCTGGTTTCCATGCTGTCGGCAAAGATGCCGCGAAGCCAGTGGCCTCGTCCATCGCCGTATACCCAGAGGCCGAGTTCGAGCGGCCTGCCGCCAATTGGTATTTCTCCAACCAGGTAAGCTGCGGCAGTTACGTCTGTTCCGGCAAAATCGTAGCGCAGACGCCCGGCAGTGCGGTTCATGCCATGTACAGGTGATGTGACAATGTCGAATGATCCGGATACGCTGTCCGGGACTTTTCTAAAATGCCATTCATCTGGCTGATCGAAGCGGCTGAGAAGAGTGGTTGTTGTTCCAACCGATACAGCGACAGTTGCGGAAACTTGCCCAGCTGTTGCAACAACTGTTCCGTAGCCTTTGTGGGAACTCGCGACAAAAGTTCCGGTGCGATCAAACAGGCCAATGCCGCCGGTGATCTTCCATTCAACCTCTTGGTGAGTCAAAGGAATCTGGTTGCGGGCTTTGTTGTAACCCACGGGCTGAAAAACGTGGCGCTCGCCAGGCTCCAGCGTGATGTAGTTATTGCCGAGAACAATGGTATCCAGGGTGTCTATGATATTTACGGGAATACATGCTTTGAGTTTCTTGTATCGCGCTTCAAGAGAGCCCATGGCTGCTGCTTCCCCAGCGTGAAACTTTGCTCCTATAATCTGACCCATGCCCTCTGGTGTAATGGTCCATCGAATCTTTTCAGCAGGCAGAGGTATGGGATTCAGATATTGATCGAGGCCGATCATCCTGATGGGATGATGACTGCGGGCTAGCAGATACAATTTGTCCGGTGTGATGTTCAGTATTTTGGCTTTTTTTACTCGTTCAGTCCTGTAGAGGAACAGGCCATTTGCGACCGGGCGCTCCTTGCCGTCGGCGGGGCTATTGACTATCCGGGCTTCCGAATTGCCGGACAAGTCCGACCCGCCCAGTGGCCGCACCACCATGGTTACAGATCCGCCGCTGTCAAATGCGATTGCCTGGGTGCAGCCGAGATGATGCATGTATTCGGCCAGTTGCGGCCGCGTGAACCCTACGCTGAGGTCGGGCTGCCGTCCATCAACAGTCACCAGCAATAATTCATCGCCCCCTGCGCGCAGCCCTGCTGCCGCAACCGGATATAGCTGGTCGTGCTCTGCTGGTGCGGGCGCCTCTGGATCAGCAAAGTACTGACCATCCTTGATGAGAATAGGGCCACCCCCTATAGCGTAGCGGAGTAAATCGAGCCGGTTCGGGCTGGCGCGTGTAAGGTCAATAGAGACCGTTTGCCGGACTGCGAGATTGCTGCGGACCCACTCGGCGGCGCTGCCTGTCGCGGAGAGAGTAAGGTAGCCCGGAGGTACGGGAAAATCAGTGTCAGCGGGAAGAAAGCCGTCTACCCGGTATTTCTTTTTACGGATGTGACGCAGGAGCATCCGTGTGCATGCCTGAGGATTTTTTGCAGGGGGAACAGAGGCGCCGTAGCGCATTGTATAGATTGCAAGTGAGTCGGCAGGAGGAGAGGTTGTATTCAGACAATCAATTTTGCGTTTCGCATCTTTTGTGGAAATCGTGGCGTCCCATTGCCATTTGTCAAAGAGAATCCTTTGATCTTTTGTAATGGCAAGGGCGGCGAAATTAATCGGGCTTTTCCACACTTCGTTGTCTATGATTGTTACATTGATCGGCTCGCCGGTTGTGCCGATGAGAAAGTAGTCGCCATTAATACCAGCCAGTGCGCCGGTTCGACGTGCCATTGAGCTCACAGTTTCGTTGTTACTTACAATACGATCATGGGCCTGAACGACACGCCATTCCAGTGTCGGCTCGTTAAGACTAATTTGCAGAATGTTGATATTGAGTGGGCCGCGAACGGTCTTTACCCGAACATGGTGATGGCTGACGCCACACGTGACCGGCGCGACCGTAACATCCTGATAAACAGCCTTGGGAAGCTGGTGTGGATGCTCTGGATAATACGAAAGTAGTGGGGGTGGAGAGAGAAGGTCCGGCTCGCTGATGTGAGCAGCCGGTGTGACTGGTGAATACTGATTGGAATCAGGTATGGCCAGCGCTGCTGAACTTGCCATCATGAGAATATACAGAAGTGGTGCAAGAACGCAATTCAACCAGTAGGCACACAATTGGCCCGGGTGGATACTCCAGGGTCTCCCTTTGGTTCTGTTCTTCTGCATGGCGGTGATCTGCTTTCCACCTACAGCGAAGGTATGGAGTGTGCAGCAAATCTTCATATTCTTTATGCTCCCACTCTCGGTGAGACTCAGCGTGATGTCAAATGAAAAACCACTTCCAAGAAGGATGTCCTTCCATATAGAGACCGCACAGTTTGCTATTGTCTGGATGCAGGATTTAGTTATTATACAACAAGCATATGCCGGAATATTCTGCCGTGACAGGCGTGGGGCTGCGGCTCAGCTGTCTGAGGCAGAATAGCGAAGTCGCATATCCTCATGGTTTCGTTTGACACAGGCCGAATGAGGATGTTACCAAAAGAGACGAAGCATCTGAAGAGCGTACATCCTGCGAGCACGGCCATATTTAAGTCCCGTGGTTCGCACGTGAATTTGTAACAATGATTCCACCATGGAGGTGGGCCTATGAGAAAAGTTCTCATACTGACCGGTGATGGGGGAGAGGCACTGGAAGTGATGTATCCGTATCAGCGTTTGCTGGAGGCTGGTTTTTCAGTGGACATTGCGGCGCCCTCAAAGAAAATGATCCAGACAGTAGTGCATGATTTTGAGTCCGGCTTTGACACTTACACCGAGAAAAGGGGATATCGAGTGCAGGCCACGGTGGCATTTCACGGAGTGCGACCGGCAGACTACGTGGGCCTGGTGATTCCTGGCGGCCGGGCGCCTGAGTATATCCGCAACGATGAGCATTGTCGGCGCATTGTTCAGCATTTTTTTCAGATCAATAAGCCGGTGGCCGCAATTTGCCATGCCGCGTTGATCCTGATTCCGCTCAAGGTGCTGAGAGGTAAGAAAGTAGCTGCGTATCCTGCACTGCGGCCCGATATGGAAGAAGCTGGAGCGACGTTTATGGATCAGGAGGTCGTAGTTGACGGGCAGCTCGTGACATCGCGGGCGTGGCCGGATCACCCTGCCTTCATGCGTGAATTTCTCAAGCTCGTTTCAGCCTAGTGCATGGCCAAGGTTGTTCTGACGGATACGTGCCCGCCAGTGGCGCATAGT
>CAYVXD010000119.1:0-12888 GCA_964454265.1 uncultured Candidatus Sumerlaeota bacterium
TAGGCATCATTTTCAATCCCTCCGTTTTGTTTTGCTGGATTTTCCATATATATTTATGGATTAACCATTATTATAGCCTTTGCCTCTGCGGCCAGGAAATAGCACCGCCCGATGCCGATAAATATTCCCTCAGTAAGAGCTGCTACTGCATTCGGCAAAAAGAATCTACTTCTTATTTTTGATCTTTAGTTTTATCTTTACTGGCTTATTCTCCTCATCAGCTGCCTGAATATTCTTAAACACCCCAAAACCCGGGCGGCTGCGGAGTTTCTTTGCCGATGCTTCGAACACCAACTCCATAATCGGCGCATCTCCGGCAGCTATAACCTCTCCTTGCAAGGATACCAGCATTATTTTGGCCTGCTGACCTTTCTGGTTGAAGTCCACAAGAAAGCCTTCAAGGCCCTCGGCAAGATTAATAGCTTGCAGGCTCAGGCCTTCAGGGATGTGAGACACGTGGAAAGAGAGGCCCTTTAGTGGCTCTTTGGTGCTCAGCTCAACAGGGATGCTCAGAGTATTTGCCTCATTTTCGATGACTAATTCTTCTGTCTCACCTGGCATCTCAGCTTCGGGCTCTGCATCTGCAGGGGCAGCTGCTCCAGCACATACGCATGCTGTCTTGCCCAGGATACAGTCAATCAGCGCCAAAACATCGAACAGATCAATATCAGCGTCATCGTCCATATCTCCTGCCCAGAGCTCGTAAGCCGTTGGTGCAGGAGGTTTATGAAGCACAATATCAATCTGGCGCAGAACGTCAAACAGGTCGCAATCCCCGTCACCGTCCAGGTCGCCCTTGACGCCAACGGTAAACGTGCCGTTAACGGGTGTTACCGGAAGTGGATCGTTATTCTCATCAGCAACATTATAGGCTGTAATCTGCATATCAATGTCTGCTCCAAGGGTAGCTCCCCCATCCACATCGTAATAAAGCGTTAAGATTGGCCCGGTGCCCGGAGCGATAAGACTACCGCCAAGAGAGACCATGATTACTTCTACACATCCGCCTGCTACTTCGCTGGCCGCCACCATGAATCCAGCCCCTCGGCTAGGATCTGCCGCAGGGGCAGTGCTGCCAAGCGTTAGCCAGTTAGGCACATCGCACAGAGTTAACTGAACGCCTTTTACATTCATGGTGTTGTCCAGACTGATCTGGACAGGGACATTCGTTGCACCTGGGCCACCCGCGCTATCCTCAACAGTAAGTACAACCGGCGTGCCAGTTGGTGTAGGAGTGGGTGTAGGAGTCACAGTTGGCGTGGGCGTTGGGGTAGCCGTCGGAGTAGCTGTTGGCGTTGGCGTAGGAGTAAGTGAGGGAGTAGGTGATGGTGTAGGCGTCGGAGTCGGCGACGGAGTAGGTGTTGGTGAGGGAGTCGGAGTTGGAGTTGGCGTTGGCGTGGGTGAAGGTGTTGGGGTCGGCGTTGCAATTGTTATAAACCACCACACCGGACCAGGAATAAGGTTGCCAGGATTCTTCGCAATTACTTGCCAATAGTAAGTAGTTGAAGGAGCCAGTATGCCCGGATCGCACGTTGTCTGGGAAATATCTGCGCAGATCAATGCAGCTGGAGGCATGACGGTATCGAGGTACACATCGTACGTGATTGCGCAGACAGGCATAAACGTCAAATCGTCCAGCACAAAGATACTTGCTGGCGTGGTTATAACTACCCTGACGATTTCTGGGCCTGAAACAGAGATGAGACTCAAAACCGATGCCAGGGCTACCGTATCGCTATCTACCAATGCGCCTGAGGCATCATATGCCGACATGGTAACGTTTTGGCCGGCACTATCGTAAGACCCTACCAGCGCCTGAACTTGCGATACTGCAGGATTGAAGTGGATGGTCTCCGGAGGACGAGGAATACCACCGTCGCTCAATCCACTGCCAGTATTGAAGGCGAGGAAATTGGGACTTGAATGCCCTGATACTGAAAAGTTGCCACACTCATCCACAATAGCGCCACCGTCATTACCTCCCGGCCCTTCGAAAATAACCCCGAGGGTTGCATATTCGTTAGTCAGACGCACTGTATTAGCAAATAAGCAGGGGGCGCTAACGTCATCAAAGTTGATCAGCCGAGCGCCTGGAAGATTTGCAGGCAGGGGACTGGCCAAGGTAGATTCAGCTGCCGGGTCGTGAACCTGTGCCTCGCCCTGCACCAACATACCGTCGCGAACGGTAAAGCCAGCCGGCACCTCTGAAGGACTGATATCTCCAACCGCACGTGCTGGGACTCGACGAACGAGGTTCGGGTTGATCCGAACCTGCCGGCTCTTTGTCATATCGAGAACCTTGGTCTGGCTTCCTTTAGCGGCTTCCCTGGTGGAGGACTTACCTGGCTCAATGCTAAGAGCATGGCTATACGCAGTCAGAGGCGAGCCCGGTAATGAATTGAAAGCAAGTCCTTTCACGAACTGCGTTGTGTTGGCACCGACCAAGGTGGCTACACCGGTCGCCAGATTAATGGTATAAAGCGAATCGGTATCCGTGTTGTGGGCCCACATCTGGCCACTGCCGTCGAAATCCAGGCCCTGCATTCCGGCAATGGTGGTCGTAATAAGTGTTGTAGCGCCGGTATTCTTATTGATAGTGAGAATGTTGCCCGTGAACATCTCGATGGCCCACAGCGTGCCGCTGCCATCGAACTCCAGGGCAGTGACAATTTCAGTCGAAAGGGTGGCGATCAATGTTGGAGTGCCATCGGCGGCAATGCGGTAAAACTCATCGGTTTGTGTTATACCATAGAGTTGCCCGCCATCGGTTGGATCAGCAGCCAGGCCCTGCCAGCCGGTGATGGCGGTATTGCCAACCAATGTCGGTGCTGCCGTATTTAGATCCAATGTGAACAGCTCCCCGCCGTCTAGATCAATCGTATACATCGTGGTACCGGTCCACGCCAGCCCAGCTGGAGTAGCGGGTTCAGGGCCAGTTGGCCCCACCAATGTTGCCGATCCATCCGTCTGGTCGAGGATAAACATTTGATCCAGGGCGCTGTCGATAGCGAAGAGATCTCCAGTCACACTCCACGACAGATCAGTATCAACAGGCACGTCAATGGCGCCGTCAGCGGGATCAGGATCGCTAGGTTGCGGCGGTGGAGGACATCCCGCGCAGTTTACCTTCAGCACATATTGCCATGGGCCCGGGCATGGAATAACAGTGGTGAATTGCGGTGCCACGAAGAGCCAATAGATTCCCGGATCAAGAGTTGCTTCCACTGAAACTAGCTCACATGGATTCGCAAGTGCGTATGGATTTAAACCTCCAGTAACATCAGCACAGTTGCCCGAACCAGGTGGAACGGTTTCAACGACGCCAATCGCGACAGGGAATTCCGCCGTAACGGTCATTTTGACGGTTTTTGTTTCGGTCACCACGAGTTCATACCAGTCCGTATCGCGAGTACTGCCATCAAACCAGGCCAGGCCACAAAAGACATCCTCGCAATTCACATGCGTAAACGTAGGTGTTGCCATATTGCATCCGCCATTGGTATCGGCGCCGCAAGGTTCGTTTTCCGGAGAGCTTCCCGGCGGGCAACTAATATCACAAGGCGGCGTCGGCGTGGGCGTTGGTGTTGCCGTAGGAGTGGGTGTTGGCGTGGGGGTAGGCGTAGGCGTTGGAGTCGGTGTCGGAGTCGGTGCGGGGTTCACATGAATCGGAACTGCGTCCCACCCATCAGTCTCGTTGTTCCCACTGTTGCCGTCCGTTGCAGGGTCTAGTATGATACCGATCCAGTAGTCTCCCCCCGGAGCATTAACTGGAATGGCGACGTTGGCACAGGAGACACGGACCGAACTCATTGTTCCAAAGGTCCAGCCAAAGTTTTGCGTGCTCAGGAGGGTATCGGCTGCAGAGAGGTTATCGTTGGTGGAAAGGTAGACGCGAAAAGTATAGGTACCGCTTCCAGTGCCGTTGGTTGGGTTGGTTGCCAGGAAGTTCAGCAGCGTTGTGCTTTGGCCGGCCTGAATGGTCGCCGGCTCAGCGTTGCAGTCAAGGGCCTGTAGGTCAAATGAGGCCCCGCGGACATCGGGGATGAACGTATCGTTACACCAGTTGACCCAGGATTCCCACTGCCTGCAATAGTAGCCTCTGGTGGTACGGTTAGAGGTAGAGCAAACCGCATGGACGTAGCGGCTGCTGCCGTCGATATAGTATGCACCGCTGCCGCTCATCCCACCCCACACAGTGTCGAAACATCCGCCCCCGCCCGTATTGAGCTGGAGCTGGTTCCCCGGACAGGCGTCGAAGTAGCCGTACCAATAGTACATGTCCAGGCCGTTGTGGAGGCCGGAAATGGGGCAGTTCTCGGCCGGGTAGCTGGCGTTGTTGTAGGTAGTGCTTGTGTGCCAGCTGCAGTCACCGCCATAGGACCAACCGTACCAGCCTGTAAGCATGCCAACCCCACGGGTCACACTGATTATCCCGACGTCATAGTCGAAGTCCCCGCTTTGAGTCCAGCTGGTCCACGAGCCGAAATAAGTACCGTGAGCCCAACCATACGCCCCGACGGTATACGGTGGAGGCAAAGACCACACCGAGCCATCATAGCCCGGATAGACCCAGATCTCATCGGCCCATGCTCCGCCACTGCCCTGATGGACGCAGTGGCCGGCGGTAAAGACAGTCTCAGCGTCCCTCATAGTGCCAGAGCCCACGAACCAGCTGGTTCCGAATCGCATCACCAGCTTGCAGTTCATGCGCCACGGGAAATCACCGGTATTGGTGATCTGATACATGTCGTTGAATGTCGCTGGCAAGATCTCGGTGCCTCCGCCTCCATCGGCACCGTTGTAGCCGCCACCCTGTGCGAATCCCTCAGACACCTCCTCCGCGTTGTTGCGGAACGTAGCCGTCTCGCCTGTCTCCGCGTCGTGGATGATCAAGGAACCGGGGCCAAGGGCGGGCGGAGGCCGATCCTCCAGTGACGGCATGGGGATTGGTGGAATCTGATCGATCGGCGGATGGTTCGGACGCAGGCCTAGTCCATCATTGGTCGCCCGGAACACCGGCACGATTCCTTCGGCTTCCGCGGCCTGAACGGACGGAGCAGCGCCCGTGGAAGTAGTGGGCATCCCGGGGCCCATCGATTCGGGCACCTCAACCGTCTCCGGCGAGGCCGCCATCGGGATCGGTGGAATCTGATCCATAGGCGGATGGTTCGGACGTAGCCCTGGTTCATCAGTTCCAGCCTGGAATGAGGGGACGATCTGTTCGCGTTCCACAGCCTGAACCGACGGAACGCCGCCCGTAATGACCTCCGGTACTGGTGTCGTACTGCCTGCCTGTGGCGATTCACCCATTACAACGACAGAAGCCGTTGCCATAATAAAACCGACGAGAAAACATAGCGCTTTTTTCATTGTTTTGTATCCTCCCTGTATATGTAAATGTTCATGAACTCGCCGATATGTCCTTTACCTATGACACTAAACTAAGTAGCAGCTTAATGATAATGCGTAGTCCCACACTAAGAGCTGCTACTCCATGCCTACTAAAGTGTATCTTCTGCTATTAGATCAACAACAGGAGCTATCTTTTCTTATTCTGGATCTTCAGTTTTATGTTTACCGGCTTGTTCTCTTCGTCGGCTGCCTGGATGTCTTTGATCACAGCGAAGCCAGGGCGGCTGCGGAGTTTCTTTTCAGATGCTTCGAACACCAGCTCCATAACCAGCCCATCTCCGGCAGCTATGACCTCTCCTTGCAAGGATACCAGCATTACTTTTGCCTGCTGACCTTTCTGGTTGAAGTCCACAAGAAAGCCGTCAAGGCCCTCGGTAAGATTAATAGATTGCAGGCTCAGGCCTTCAGGAATGTGAGAAAGGTGGAAAGACAGGCCTTTTAGTGGCTCTTTGGTGCTCAGCTCAACAGGGATGCTCAGAGTATTTGCCTCATTTTCGATGACTAATTCTTCTGTCTCACCTGGCATCTCAGCTTCGGGCTCTGCATCTGCAGGGGCAGCTGCTCCAGCACATACGCATGCTGTCTTGCCCAGGATACAGTCAATCAGCGCCAAAACATCGAACAGATCAATATCAGCGTCATCGTCCATATCTCCTGCCCAGAGCTCGTAAGCCGTTGGTGCAGGAGGTTTATGAAGCACAATATCAATCTGGCGCAGAACGTCAAACAGGTCGCAATCCCCGTCACCGTCCAGGTCGCCCTTGACGCCAACGGTAAACGTGCCGTTAACGGGTGTTACCGGAAGTGGATCGTTATTCTCATCAGCAACATTATAGGCTGTAATCTGCATATCAATGTCTGCTCCAAGGGTAGCTCCCCCATCCACATCGTAATAAAGCGTTAAGATTGGCCCGGTGCCCGGAGCGATAAGACTACCGCCAAGAGAGACCATGATTACTTCTACACATCCGCCTGCTACTTCGCTGGCCGCCACCATGAATCCAGCCCCTCGGCTAGGATCTGCCGCAGGGGCAGTGCTGCCAAGCGTTAGCCAGTTAGGCACATCGCACAAGGTTAGCTGAACACCCTTTACATTCATAGTGTTGTCCAGACTGATCTGGACAGGGACATTCGTTGCACCTGGGCCGCCAGCGCTATCCTCCACAGTGAGTACAACTGGCGTAACAGTTGGTGTTGGCGTAGGCGTAGGAGTCGGTGTTGCGGTAGCCGTTGGAGTGGGAGTAGGTGTAGCCGTGGCAGTAGGCGTAGGCGATGGAGTAGGTGTCGGAGTCGGAGTGGCTGTAGGGGTAGCTGTTGGTGTTGGACTTGGCGTTGGTGAAGGAGTTGGACTTGGTGTTGGTGTAGGAGTTGAAGTAGGTGTAGCCGTCGGGGTTGGAGTCGGCGTTGGGGTTGGTGTAGGTGTTGGTGACGGCGTAGGAGTAAGTGTTGGTGTAGGCGTTGGTGTTGGAGTAGGTGTAGGTTCCACGAGGTGCTGGTTATAGGCTTGATATGAGAAACCACCCGCAGAGCCGGCGGGCATATAGATTTGGCCATTGAGCGTGTCACCCTCACCGCGATACATTGCGATATCGGGTCTGGGCGCAGAGTGCCAGTTGCCGTCGGCCTGGCTACAATAATATGAGGTTTGCGACAAAGCACCAGTGGGGCCTACGCCATTAACAATCCAGAGCTGATGATCCGCGCCGAACTGCCGTACCGTATCCATCATACCCCAGCGAGCTTCGGGCAGAGCAGGAATGTCAGCATTAGGGGTACGGAAGCTAGTGGCACCTATGTCGTAGCACTGAGTATCAGCATAAACGTTGCTGGAGGAGTCAACGCCACCGGCGACGCAGACTGCACCAGACTTACCTATCCAGGGTACCAGCCAGGAAGCATGAAAATCGAATCCTGCGGGAATATGTGTGAAATTACCAAGCAGTGCAGCTTTATTGCTCGCCGGATAATATGCGTACAGTGTGGTAAGGTCACCACCGCCTGCTATGGTAGCTCCGCCGCTGATATAGCAGACATTATTCACCGGGTCGGAGACAATGTCTGGTGACCATATGCCATTGGTTGGCAGCGGAGATGGGAGTGCTGGTGTATCCCAGGCATTATCCTTAATGTCATAGCGATGCCAGACACCAGTAACAGCACTCGTAGTATCAGGCATGAGCAGGATAACCGGGTGGCCAGCCGAATCAAAGCCAAAGCCACCATCTATTGGATAGTCGATTTGCGGTGATGGTTCCGTGGCGCCGGCAGACCAGGAGTTGGTGGCTGGATTATAGATTTGCACCGCGCCGCCACTGTCATAGCCGCCAACCACGTAAATCCTGTTATTATATGCGATAACGACATTGTCCATAGTGGAAACAGGCATATCAGGACGACGTTCCCAGTACGGAGGAATTCCAGTTACCCAGAGCAGTGCATTAGTAAGCAGCTGGTCGCCCTGAGTAGTGGAGTTCCAGAAATCAGCTCGAGCATCCGAGGAGGGTGGATAGAAATTAAGGTCAACTCGTGCCTTTGTGCCATCAATGAATTTTGTAGCTACCAGCGGCGTGCCAGAATCCCAATCCGCAATACGAAGAGATCCTGAACGAAGCGTAGCGGGTGTCTCATGAAAACTGCTGCTGCCATTATAGAAGTTGCCTACGCCGCGCATAATAGGATGGTCTGGTTCAAGGACTTCACCTAATTTCCGCACTGTTCCGGAAAGGACACTTTGATTAGGGTTAATGACATAATAATCCGGATTGAATCGGCCATCAATGCTATAACCACTGGACATATGGGCAAATGTAGCTACCCCCACACGACCCCAAATGTCTATGTAGTCAGCCAGGTTATCTCCCAGAGTAATAGAATCGGCGAAGGTAAAATCACTGAACACCAGCACGGCGTCATAGTTCAAGAAGGCAGAGACCCCAGGGGTGGCGGCGCCGGCATCAAATAGGGCAACGTTGTCGAAAAAGCCAGTACCATCAAGTTTATCTTTAACGTCATTAATGTAGCTGGTATCTGCGGCGGCTACGATGGCAACATCCGGGGCACGATGAACCGGGCCGAGACAGAGGAAGCGGAAGGTATTTATGAGCAGGGTTTTATTATCTGCGGTGCCACTGGTGCCGGAAGGAATACCATCGTAATCAAAAGCATTACTATCAGCGATAACTGCTACATTACCACTTCCATTCCAACCCAGAGATTCGGCCAGGAATTCATAGCCATCAAAAGTGTAGCCGATGGCGCGTCCAGGTAAGGTGACGTCCAAATCGCCAGAACCTGAAAGTTCAACAAGACTCACATTCGCCGTAACCGGGCTGACCTCAAAAGCGGTGCCATCCTCCGAGCTGATATCTGCAGTAAATTGGATGCCATAAGGCACAAGGAGTGTATTATATGAAGCCTGATTGAACGCTGCCGGCATTTCACCAATAGCCAGTACTCCGCCACCATCAGCGATGAAACCGTGAATGGTGCTTATCTCGCTGGCGGTAAAGGCGGTTTCGCAATCCGGAAGTACGAGAATGTCTATGCCATTGAGAGCCTGGGCTGTAATAGCGCCGGCTGAGCCACTGAGCTCGGTAATCAGGAAGCCGTACTGACGCAGGGCAGCAGCCATCTCGGCATAGTTGTTCGTGAGTTCATCGCCATCTGTATCGTGGGAATCATCCCAGAGGATGCGCTGCACCGTGGGATTGGCTTTACGAAGCACATACATGATCTGGTTTTCCCATAGCTCGACAGCATCAAGCTTTCCGTCAGCATCCTCATCGGAGTCAGCTTCAGCCAGCAGCCAGCCATTAAATATACCTCTGCCGTCCTTCTTTAAAGCAATAGCGTTGTAGCCTGACCCAGCCGAATCAAATGCTGCTATAACTGTGCTGATACCGGTGTTTACAGTGAGTTCATCGCCATCATCATTAACGTCGTTATCAAGGGTAGTTATATCAGGAACAGCATTGGGTGAGTTAAACACCGGGTGCTGAGTAAAGACTCTGTACACTGGCCGGGGAGTAAGGAAATCAACTACACCTGTTATACCAAACTCAGCCAGGATGATAGATAGGTCGAAGGATCCCTGGTCAGCATCCCATTGCGAGGTAATCACATGGCCGCCATTGGCGAAATACGTGCCCAGCGCTGGCCAAAAATCAGTTCCTCCCATATAAGCATGTTGAACCAATATTAGGTCCCAGTCCTTGCTGGGGATAGCATTGTTAAACCCGTCCATGTCACGATAATACACTACTGCCTGGTTGGCCAGTCCCAGATTGGCTAGCGCTTGCTGAATATAGGTATTGCCAAAACCAGCTTCGGAATCGTCAGTGAATGCCAAAATTGAACAAGGCGGCGGCACGACTTCGATGCCGCCAGAGACGACCAGGGCATACGGCTGAGGCCCAACGGGAACATTGAAGCCTTTAACATAAACAGTATACCCGCCCAGGCTGGGGACGTTACGATCAATGCCCACGACGTTGTTAACGCGATCTGCAGAATCAGGGTAATCAGTGGCTTTGCTAACTGATTGAATTGCCCAGTTGCCCGCAGGAAAGCTTGAATAAGGGAGCACATGCCAGGAACCATCATACGCATAACTTCTGCCCGCATTGGATGATGTGTCGATGAACAAGTAAGGATTCCCTGAACTTGTAGTATACCTTACTTCCACGTAAAAACTTCCGCTGGCAATAGTGACCCCTGACACAGGAACATTATAATAGCCGGTCTTGCCTATGTTAACTGACGTGCTGAATAAATTTGTTCCGGGCACTCCTCCAGCGCCATTGTCGTCACGGACGTACACATCAACCGTCCTATTTCCGCTACCGCGATACATCAGGAAACGCACTTTATCTATGGTATATGGATAAGAGGCCGGCGTAAATTTCACAGCGAAGCTATAGCCTGAAGTATTCCACCGCCAGGCATCCTCAAAGTCATCATCGTCATAATAGATGACTGAAGTAGCGCCACGCTGGCTGGCACGATTTGGATAATACGTGGTGCCAAAGGGGCCAACGAGGGTCAGGTCGAGGTCATTGACCAGGCCACCCCCGGCTAGGGTGCTGCCAGGGTAGTCAGTCCAGACTGCGGTGACTCGCAGGGGAACACTATCGTCCACAACATTAAAATGGTAGGCGTGCACTTCATCGGTGCTCAATCCAGGCTTGACATCACGAATAAAAAGATCAGTGGGACTGGAAGGAAAGAGCGTGTCTTCTAGGTCAACTCTGCCCCACCCTTCCACATTGTTGGGCCTGGGTGGATTAGGGATTTCCTGAGTGCCGCCAGTGCCGTATTGACCTGGAGAGAGGTCAACTGCACCGTTAATAAGCAGAGCTTTTAACAGGGCTGCACTGGGAGTGCCGATATTCCATTCACTTGCCCCGGAAGTAAAATATTCCCTGACAAGTGCGGTCATGCCTGCAACCAGCGGGGTAGACATGCTCGTGCCCCCACTATAGGTATAATATGAATTGTATGCTCCCCAGAGCACTCCGCTAGCAACCGAGGAACGCGTGGAAAGGACATTAGTTCCCGGTGCGATCACGTCGGGTTTGACTCTGCCGTCGAGACATGGACCACGGCTACTGAAGGCAGCCATACCACCGGGATCATCTGAAACATGGTCGCTGTTGATTGGATTCGTCGGATAGTAGGAGGGCCAAGCCGTACCCCACAAATAATCATAGCCTTCGCCCGAGGGGCGGTTGTTCTCATTGGCGCCCACGGTGATGCAGTTCTTAGCACTAGCCGGGGAACCGAGCACCTCGAGGTCAACAACGCCATCGCTTGGATTGAGGTCTTGACCTTCGTTACCGGCGGAGAAAAGGATGCTAAAGTCTTTATTAGCCCAGGTGTTTTGATCTACATCTTCGGAATAAGAGGTGTAGGCTCCGCCGCGCGAGGAACCCCAACTATTGGTATGGATATGCGCACCACCTGTTCTCGCCTGATTGAACATTGTATTTAGGTCCGTTGGAAGGCCGGTAAGGTAGCCTGTGGCATTTTCCTCCACAGCCTGCATAATCAGTCCCGCTTCAGGAGCCATGCCGGCGAAACAGTTGCTGGGGTAGGAGTGGGAAGACGGAGTAGCGCCTGAGAGATCGCCATTACCGAGAACTGATCCGGACACATGCGTGCCATGACCGGTATTAACGTCGTTGGCACCATCGCCCACGAGGTCGTAAATGGCAACGACCCGGGAAACTCCCGAGCCGTTCTCAAAATCATTGTGGAGGCTAGCAGGCGATGCAGAGCCCTGGTCAAGCCCTGTGTCAGCCACGCCCACCACCTGATTTTGTCCTCGCAGCCCATGAGTATCCCAGACATTCTTTACATCGCAGATTGCATCTGAGGCAGCCAGGTTGTTATGCAGCTCCCAAACTGGCGCCTCTTCAATCCACTTTACGCCAGTGATATTGGCAATATCAACTACAGCCGCCGGATCAATGGTGACTGCGAGCTTCTCTTTCCACTGGCCATCTGAGACATCGGTTATCGTGCCGCCCAGTGCTTCGATTTGCTGAGAAATGCCTGCAATATCTTCCTCGTTAAACAGCACTACAATAATATCTACTGATTCAGGAAGCTCTACGCGAGAAAGCTCCTCAGATTCCAGCCCTTTCACACTTTGACCCTGGGGACCTTTACCCCTGAGCTTGCCGGTACTCCGGGCCAATTGCGACAGCGCCTTCAAATCAGGCTCTATTCTGTAAGCGGGTTCTAATATCCCGAGCCAGCGCACCTGACTTATAGCCGCCACTTTCGCTTTGGTCGGGCTGTCCATTTTGACCACAAAGGTGTAGTCCGGTAGGTAATCGAATATCGCAGCTCCGGAGGCGAGTAGGGCGTCTTTCCATTTCTTCTTTATCGGTCCCTGGAATTGAACGAGGTAATACCCCTCTACTCCCGCAGGGTATTCAGCCAGGGTTAATTCCGCAGGAATAGCCATCGGCGCAGCCACGGATAAGGGGTCGAACTCTCCGGCTGCCATCCGAATAAGTGGATTCTCTATCGCAGCCTCAGCTTGGGCATTCTGATCTTCATTACTCTCTGCCGGCTCCGCTAAGATCGGAACTGGTACGCTAACATTCTGAGCTCTCTGAGGTACTTTGGCTACTCTCCCAGGGTCATAATCTGGGTTTGCATTAATAGCCGCATTGCCAGCCTGTCCGACTTCCACATTAAGGCGGGTGCCGCTGCCGATCAGGTAAAAGCATGAAAATAATACCGCCAATACTAGTACCGTCTGCATTTTAGACCAATTTGCCCGTCTTCTCATTGCTCTCCTCCATGCACAATATTGGTGCTAAATATAAGAATAGATAATAATAGAACGTCCCTTTCTTAAGGGAGCAAACTTTAAACTCTAAAATAGCACTTGTCAAGTTAAAAAATGGTGCATGTACGAAAAATTTATACTTGCAAAAAATCGGGCATGAATTGCAATAGGCAGTG
>CAYVXD010000120.1:0-12832 GCA_964454265.1 uncultured Candidatus Sumerlaeota bacterium
AAGATGACCAGATTTTCACCGTAGCCTCAATACCGGTACAATGCATAGGACCAAGGCGTTTGATATCAAGACGAGAAATGGCGTCAATTGTTCTATGGACACGGTTGGGCGACGCCGCAACAAGGTGCATTCCTCCTACAACGGTATGAATAGGCTTACCTTCCGTTGACTGACGGATGTAATCCAGTGTATTTATCACGCCTGCATGAGCGCAGCCAAGGAGTACAACAGTCCCCTGATCGGAGTCAAAAAACAATGCCTGGTCATCCAGCAATGGATCGGGTTTCTGGCATTTCTCATCTGTGAAAAATGGGCCACCCGTATCCTCGAAATCGGTTATCCGCGGTATTTCCCCAGTAACGTACAATCCGTCATATAGTTGTGTTGGCTTTCTTGTCCATATAAGCTCCTCAGCTCGCTCACGAACCATCCCCTCATTCAAGAGCGGTATGCCAATCGATCGCGCTGTCCCATCATCATTTCGGGCATATCTTGGAAGAAAAGCATCTGGATGGGCAAAAACCTTAGTACGCTGGCCAGTTTGTAGTACAGTGTCGAGTCCGCCAGTATGGTCATAATGCCCGTGACTGAGAACGATCGCGTCTATGTCATTTAATTTGATCCCGAGGTTTGTTGCATTACTTGAAAGAACCATTCCCTGTCCTGTATCGAAAAGGATCTTTTTATCACCCGCTTCGATCAAGTAGGATAAACCATGTTCAGCAAGCAGTATCGCTCCACGTACTGTATTCTCAACCAAAACTGTGACTGTCAGTTTGCTCATAATTATTCCTGTTTCCTCTTAATGGTCACAGATGTTTTCGCCTGTCTGTAAGTCGCCGGCCAGGTATGCCTGAACAGCTGTTTCAGGCTCCTCGCTTTTGACCCCTGTAACAACCTTAACACCATGCTGCGCAAACAACTGTTGTGCACGCGAACCCATACCGCCTGTAATAATTAAATTCGCTCCTTTCTCATGGAGCCATTTGGGAAGAATGCCCGGTTCGTGAGGTGGCGAACTAAGTACTTCCGTGCGGATAATCTGTTTCGTATCTTCGTTCACCCCAAACAAGACAAACTCATCACAGTGCCCAAAATGCATGCTCACCACGCCACCTGCAACAGGAACAGCAATTGTGGCTGTTTCATTTGGCTTGTGAGTTTCTTCCTTCTTCGCTGATGAGATGGTGCTACCCTCATCTAGTTTTAGAATAGGAGTAATTGCCTCTTTGAAGGCTTGGGCGGTCTGTGATTGTGCAAAAGTATGAACGTGTGGTGTGCCGGCGTCACCAGATTCCACGATTTGAGGATCGAGAGGAATGCGGCCCAAAAACCGAATTTTCATTTCACGAGCCATAGCCTCTCCGCCTCCTGTCTTGAAGATATCAACTCGTTTTTTACAATACGGACAGATAAACCCACTCATGTTTTCTAGGACACCCAGTACTGGTAAGTTAAGCTGTCGGCAGAAGGTGACGCATTTACGAACGTCCGATATAGCAACCTCCTGCGGTGTAGTTACCACAATGGCTCCATCCGCATTCCCAATGAGCTCAACGATAGACAGAGGTTCATCACCTGTGCCTGGAGGGGAGTCAATAATAAGATAGTCAAGGTCGCCCCACTCAACATCCGATAGGAATTGTCTGATCGCATGGTACTTTCTTGGCCCGCGCCAGATGACCGCAACATCTTGATCCGGCAGGAGGAAACCAATCGAGATAACCTTGAGACCGCTCTCATGTTCTACGGGTAAAAGAGTCTTGTTCTGTGTGGGCATGAGTGGATTGCCTTCTAGATTAAGGAGCTTGGGAATGCTAGGGCCGTGAATGTCAATATCAAGCAGCCCGACGCGTTTACCTGGTTTAACCAGCGCAAGAGCAAGATTTACTGCGACTGTGCTCTTGCCAACACCGCCTTTTCCGGATAGAATGAGAATCTTGTGCTTGATTCTGTCGACGCGACTTCGCAGCTGACGATGCTCTTGAAGCCGTCTTTGGTACTGTTCTTCTGTCTCGTGTTCACGACGAGGGAGAGAGCTTTCTTCGCTCCCTGTGTCAGTGGGAGTGCTTTCGTTTCTTCCCATAGCATAATTTCCTTTCTGCGATATTATTATTGACTGCTTTCATCCTGTATGTCGGGCGCAATAAAGATAATGCCATTGCAGTCCCATTCCTGCGCCTCCCCCCAATATCGAACATGCCAACTGTATCCTGGCATGTCTCAAAGAAATCGAATCCATCTTAAAGCAGAAGCCAAATACTCTAATAGGTTTGTACACAAAGGAAGCGCCTATAATCTTTACGGTTTCCCGCAGATAGCGCAGCTTACTCAATCACCCAAACGGCGCATACTTTGGTATGTTAAATGGCAGCTTGTGCGGTGAAAACATTTCGCAAAAGTCTAAGCTCTGGCGTCTTTTGTCGCTTGCAATAGATATTTCCCCTTATTAGTTGGCCTCTTTCTTGTAGACTCAGCCAATTAATCAGTACCCCATGGTCATTAAAAGCCCTCCGAATATAAGACCAATCAGGAAGTTAATCCCCTTGATCCCTAAAAAGGCCCGCCGCGAATGCGCTAACATTGGTAGCATCCCATGTCCGTCCTGAACAATAGAACTGGCCAGTAGTATACTAAGAGGAATAGTGCCCTGTGCGTAAAGAGTTACAAAAACCAGGTGAGGTCCGGACTCCGGAATTATCCCAACCAGACAAGCTATTAAAAGCAAAATCCACTTGCCCTTCTCAAGGGAATCTTCGAGATGTAAGTAGTCGGTAAGAACGTACATCACAATGAGCGCCCCGAATGTCCACAGGAAAACCCGAGGAATATGTTTTCGTGCCACATGTTCCCAAAGATGCTCCTCAAGAAAATGGTCAGGCACCGTATAAACAATGAAAAGAGCAATCGCAGAAACAATTGATAATGTTACTCGTATCCAGTTCCAGGTTGGCGGCCCCAGCTGACCGGTAATGAGGGCAATTAGGCCTAACATGAGAAAAGTTGCCAGCACGCCTCTAGCCGCCGAGCATTCTTTCCATTGACGTAGAATCTGCCCGCGAGGAAAGCAGTTGCACTGCTCTTCTGCATGAAGTTCAAATCCTTCGCATATCACCGGTTTGCTCGTTTTTCGCCTGCCCAACATTATATCGGTCAGGACGCCTGCCAAAATGCCCAGTACAAATAGAATCCCGATTACAAGCAGACCCTGCTTTGGAATCATGGCCAGCATCACAAACGCCTCATCTCCACTCGTCGCAACCATCGCAGCCACAACTGCGCCAAGGGTGAGAATTCGGTGCGAATACATGGCCACAACAGCAAACGCACCGAGACAGCCCGGAATTGCTCCCAGGACTGCCGCAACAACATATTGCCCCCATCTATAGCAGGCAAGTCGGGCTTGCCATGCACCACTAGTGAGTACGTTGAGGTACTCGATCACCAGCATCATCACAAAAACGAAACCGGTTATCATAAGGGCACGCTTTACTATTTCAATCAGCAATTTTACTTTCCTTCTGTGATGATCGCAGTTATCTCAATCGAACACCTCTAGCTTCTTCTGAATCACCTTGACCTTTATGAACTTATCTATTCCCTGATCGATTCCCTCGATCTACGGAAGCACATTCGGCTTAAGCTCCCATGCTTCTTCGTAATCAACTTCGCTGTGCTACGCGATAATTACTCAATCCTCAATCCCACCTGGTCGTGCTTCCGGGCCGTTTAGCAAAAGGGTATCCGATCCTCTGGGTGCTGTGATCACGTAAGTCACAAACTTCGCGCCATTATTGACATTCAGCACGTGACCTTGCTCACCAGGTAGGATATCTGTTTTATCAAGTTAATTCTCGTCAACTGTTATCCTCCCTTCGTAATCGAGCTCTGTAGATGTTGAAATACCCCAATGAATTTTCGACTTTAGCATCACGGGTTGCATTCATTCTTTCTTCATTCAATTGCGGACAGTGCGCCGCTGCAAGTCATGAATAGCGCAGCCACGAATGTCGTATAAGCAAACAGTTTCTTCAAATTCTCCGGTTTTGTTTTGAGAGAGAACATTCCACCCAACAAGCCTCCAATAAGGGCTACTGCCGCAGTCGGGAGAGCCCAGGCTGGATTAAAATCGCCTCCTAGAGAATGTCCCATAAATCCCATAAAAGCCGTTGCTGCAACATTGGCTGTTGATGTCCCCACAGCTACTCGCATGGGTACTCCGCAACCCAAAACTAACAGCGGAACCAGGAATGAGCCGCCTGAAATTCCAACCATTCCTGCAACTAGCCCCGTAATCATTGTAATTGGTATTGCTAACCATATATTAACAACATATTCATGCTCACCGAATCTTCGCTGCCAAAATCCCAATTTTGTGTTATGTGATATTATTCTTTCCTTTGCTGGTCGCAGCATGAGAAACCCTGCAACCACCAGTAGGACTGCAAAGACCAGTTTGAGGATGCTCCCGGCAACTATATGTGCAAAATATCCGCCTATGAATGCCATTACAAAAACTGGGGATACAATTATAAAAAACAGTTTCCAGTCTACTGTTTTGCCTTTCTGAAAAACCAAAAGAGCCGCTGATGCAGTAACGGTTAAAATCAGCTGGGCGCTGGTTGCTGCTTGATGCATTGGTGCACCTGCGATCACAAAAACAGGCACATAGAAATTACCTCCACCTCGGCCAGTCATGGCCATCAGTACCGAAATGATCAGGATGGCAACTGATGTGATGATTAATTTAAACATGAATATTCAAGGTTGGCTCTCATATGATCGGACTGATGGGATATGAAATCTTCTTCTTTGTCCCAATTAGGGCTTGAAGGGTTTCTCTCTTGTCCTATTACTAATGGAATACCTCATCTCTATGAGATACAGAAGTATTCACTTGAGCCGCTATGATTTAACTTCTCTTTTTCCACGGTTCTTTCAGGGCTTACTCTCAGGCCTTTATTAAAGACAGCGCTTCCTGTGGGCAATTGGCAACGCATTCACCACAGCCTGTGCATTTTTCCCGATCAATCCGAGCAATCTCATCGACGGTGATAGCGCTGGTGGGACAGATTTCCTGACAGATCCCGCAAGCAGTACACTTGTCAGAATCCACCACGGCGATAAGACCTGGTTTCCCGGTGCCTTTATCGACTTCACCGATGCGCTTCTTGATAGCTTGAAGTTGTTCTTCCATAGCTTGCGCCTGAGCTCTTAGCATTTCGAGTTCCTGTCCCCGGCTCATCGGGACGCCCGCCTCCTGTGACGATCCGGGTGTGACCTGAGAGGGAGTCGCAGGCGGGACACCCATCATTCCACCGCCCATACCACCGCCTTGCCCCATTCCTCTGCCGCCTCCTCGGCCCATTCCTCTGCCCATCCCTCTACCACCGCCTTGACCCATTCCTCTACCCATACCGCGACCTCCACCCATTCCAAATCCACCACCCATACCCATGCCACCTCCCGATGGTGGGGGGATTGACTGTGGATTAGGTGTCGTTTCGGATGCGCCAGTTATTCCCATACCAAAATGGCCGGCGACGTTAGGTTCAGATACAGATGAAAAAACTCCAGATTTGAATTGCTCGATGGCTTCCCGAACTATCCCACTTACTCCTACGATAACCTGGATACCCGCTGAGCCGAAAACCTGAAAGGCGTTGGGACCACAATTTCCTGTCAGAACGATTTCAACTCCACGTTCTGACATTAGTTGCGCTGACTGTATGCCAGCACCTCCGCCAACAGCTGTGTTCGGGTTTTCAATAGGTTCAAAAGCCATCGTGTCTGGATCGATGACCAGAAAATACGGACACCGACCAAAGCGTGCTTCTACCCGGTCATCTAAACCTGGTCCTGTTGATGTGACAGCTATCTTCACGACAATCTCCTTTCTACGTTACGAAAGCGGACACGTTCCCGTTGGGCACGAATCACTTGATGAAGTTTCTTCCCCGCTTATACCGAAAGAGGAAAGAATCTTTTCCGTCTGATCACTGCCACACTTGGGGCAAGTAAGCTTATCTTTGGCACCAGACATTTGGAGTACCTGTGTTACATGGCCGCATTTCTTACATTGATATTCGTAAATCGGCATGTTGCAATCTCTCTTCGTTAGAATGTTGGGCTGGACAGGGCCAGGCCTCGCCTGACCCTGTTGCCCTCGTTTCACTTCTTTTCAGGTTCGGCCTCAAGCTCCTCTATACGTTTCTTGATACCTTCAAGCGCGTCCTCGAAGTACTCAGCCTGCCCTTTAAGCGAATCGATTTCCTGCTCCCTACTTGCAGTGGGAGCGGAAGGTGTTCCATAAGGCGTTCCATAAGGCATTCCATAAGGCGCTCCATAAGGCGTTCCGTAGGGCGACGCTCCTCCAAAAGCAGGATAGCCGTATCCTGCGCGCTGCCAACCGGTGAGTCCGGTGGCGTAGAACCAGTTGCGGCGTCCCCATCCACCGCGTCCTCGACCCCCACCCCAGAAACCGCGTCCGGGGATAGGATTCATGAAACCGGGAACGGGATAGCCTGCGCAATAGCCAGCCGCGCGTCCTGTCATTGGTCCCAGTCCAGCTGGGCCTGTTCTGTCTCCACCTGGCATCTTTCTGCTCCTTTCATAAGTATCGTATTATTCTTTCTTTTCAGCTTCGCTCTCCAGCTCAGTGATACCCTTCTTAATGTCATTCAGGATCTCTTCGAAGTATTGTGCCTGGGCTTTGAGCGTCTCGAGCTCTTGCTTTCGTGCCGTTTCTGCCGAGAAAGGTACACCGAAAGGTGAATAGCCTCCCCCAAAAGGCACTCCGAACGGCGGTAGTAGCCGGGGGACATACGGCCACCGATAAGCAGGAACAAAGGGGAATCCATAGGGCGCACCGTAAGATAGACCGTAAGGTGTATACGGCTGCTCTTTTTTACCGCTCTTGGATTTTGTTTCCTCTGCCATTGTACTTACCTCCAGATAATCCTCAATCGGCCGCTTGGACTCGCTCTACCAAGTATATGGCTAGAAGAAGCCTCGACCAAATCCACGACCCCAGCCTCGACCAAATCCACGACCCCAGCCACGGCCAAACCCACGGCCCCAGCCGCGGCCAAAGCCCCAGCCAAACCGCGGATACGCTCCATATGGCATCGAGGCGCCATACGGATAAGGTCCTCCAGCTGAAGCGTATGGCCCTCCAATATATGGTGCGCCGTAGAATCCAGCTTGTCCGGGAATCGGGTTCATGAAACCCGGAACCGGATATCCGGCACAGTAGCCGGCGGCGCGTCCTGTCATTGGTCCAAGACCTGCTGGACCTGTTCTATCTCCTGCTGGCATTTCAGTCACCTCCCTCCTCTCGTTTCCATATAAAAGAAATGGTTTCCCATCTAGTCCAACGAAGCTCTGGATGGACGGCGATTGTTCATCTGAGATCTTTAGAATACAGTAACCAAGCCCTCGTCCCGTCATCGGGCCTTGTCCGAGTGGTCCAGTTCCATCAAACCCGGGCATCTTCTTCTTCCTTCCCACCAGTCATTGCAGAGATTCTTCCTTCAATAACCAGGCTTTCTATTTCGCAACCGATATGCCTAGCGATCACAGGGCACTTTACCTTAAGCAGAAAGAAGATACTTTTGTCCACGTCGCTCAGTGTCTCATAGTTACCCTGTCCCTTTGCAATGACCAGGTCGGCTTCATTAAATCGTCGTTTAAAAGCTTCTGAACATTCCTCCAAAACAGTACCCGGTGCGTCCGAACCGTTATGGATTACTTCAACAATATCGGTTAAACCTGCGTGTTGCGCATCTACCACGGTAGCATCGTTGATCACCGGGCTGCCCTTTACTGCCAGTGTTATTCTTTCAAGCGGTATCTGTTCGATTAGCAAACGGTCGAAGACAATTTCTCCTGCGTTGTCAGCGAGATAGAGAATATCCTGTGCTTCCAAGACCGAGCTGCGAAATCCTTCCAGATTTCCCTTCAGCGGCGCTGTGAGCGAATGCTCGATTGCCTTCTGAACATTCAAGTCGTCTAAATCACTAGTGACCCCAAAATCGATAATGTTGCCAGCAATCGCTAGCCGCACAGCTTTCTGAAGTGGATCACTTGACTGGTTGATCTTTTCTTTGAGCTCAGGATATCGATCCATGGCAAAGCGATTAAAATGCTGCTTAACGCTTCTATAAGGATCGTCATTGCCGGTAAGTCTCCTGATGAGACGATGAATTCGCTGGCCCATTACCGGCGGAGACTTCCGCAGATCCATCACGCTCGCGCTGTGCAGTACTTCTCTCAATACTTGCTCGTGGATCGCCTCGTCGTCGCTAACAAATCTCACCGCTTCAAGAGCCTGTCTAACGATACACGGTATGCAATCAAAATAGGTTCTCATGATTCATATCCCATGTCGTTCAGCGTTGGCCGGCTTACTTCCCTGAGCTCGCCACTGTTGAATCGCTCTATCGTCTCCTGCGCTGTGCAGCTCTCGGTCAGGAATATTTTTATTCTCGCAGCGGTAAGTGTTTTAAACGCATCTGGGCCGATGCTGCACGTGATCACAGCCTCAGCACTGCGATTGGCTACATTTTGTCCCGCCTGAATCCCGGTCCCTTGCGCAGCATTCAGATCCTTTTTGTTCTCTATCCCCTGGTATTCTCCAGACTCGGTTTCCATCAAGATGGACCACCTTGCTCGTCCGAAGCTAGGGTCAATCCTGCTTGAGAGGTCTTTTCCCTGAGATGTTATAGCAGCTTTCATAGTAATTCCTTTCGCACCGAACTTAATACCAGAAACTACGTCCTCTCCGGAACCGTCGGCGTCGGCCATAACAGCCCGGCATGAAAAACCGAGGAGCAGGAAATCTTCCTCTGAGATAGGCAGAGAGTACCTCCTCTATTTCTCCAGTGATAAAAGGCACCACTGTGATTCCTGCATTGGCAAGCATTATGGCGAGAGGCCTTGAGATAGCCCCGCAAATCAATACGTTCACGCCCAATTCGGTAAGTCGCCTCAACCGCAATGGTATAAGGATTTCCTTCATTTGGTGTTCAGCGCGGGCAACTTCTCGTATGCCCTGGTATTCAAGCACCAATATTCTGCTGGCAGTATCAAACACCGGCGAAATCCGGCCCGTCCAAATTGGGAGAGCAATCTTCATAGGTTTTTCCCTGCAGAATAGTATAACGCAAAGATCATGCCATAGGGATACCGAGATCACGTGATGTGACATAAGTACAATAATGAGAGGTTATTAGCTGATAGAAGGAAGGCTAAAAGGGGAGATCAAAACACAAGGACGGGTCGCATTATGCGATCTTTGAGGGCTCGTATAGTTGCAAAATTGCGACTCTATTTTCCAGTTGTTCGTCCATCAGTGTTCGGCAGTTCGATACGCAACGCTTTGATTTTCCGGAACAGGGTGCTCTTGTGGATCCCGAGTTCTTTCGCTGTGGCCAGACGGTTCCAGTTGTTCCGTTCAAGAGCATCCACTATTAGTTGCCTTTCCATCTGTTCCAGCGTCATCTTAGGGCTGCTTGGCCTTATCATAGGCATGCCGGAAGTGCTAAGATAATCCGGTAAGTGGCGAGGCTCAATAATGCCGCTCGGGCACAACACGAAGGCACATTCGATTATGTTCTCTAGTTCACGCACATTCCCAGGATAGGCGTGGTTCATCATGATAACCATCGACTGAGCAGAGACACCGGTTATATCCTTCTCTCGTAGTCGACTGAACCTGTTAATGAGATGCTCGATAAGCAGGGGCATATCTTCCCTTCTTTCGCGAAGGGGAGGCAGTGCTAGCCGAATCACGTTAATACGATAGTAGAGGTCCTGACGGAAGCTACCATTTTTAACAAGATCGCTCAGCGATTTGTTCGTTGCCGCTACGATTCGAACATCAGCCTTCTGGGATTTGGTCGCTCCCAGAGGCTCAAAGGTTTTCTCCTGAAGCACCCGGAGCAGGCGAACCTGGAATGCTGCTGAGACATCGCCAATCTCGTCTAGAAAGATTGTCCCACCCTCAGCTTGGGCAAACCTTCCTGGCTTGTCCTTTTTGGCATCTGTGAATGCACCGGCTTTATACCCGAAGAGCTCTGACTCTAACAATGTGTCCGGCAGTGCCCCACAATTTACCACAACGAATGGTTTCTTCTTGCGCGGAGACAAATTATGAATTGCATGCGCAAAAAGCTCTTTGCCGGTTCCACTTTCTCCTTCGATCAATACCGTGCTGTCACTGATTGCCACATCGGGGAGAATCTTAAAGAGCTGCTGCATCTTGTGATTCTTACTGATAATTTCAGCGAAGGTATACCGGCCTGCCAGTTCCTTGCGCAATTCTTCCACAAGGCTCAAGTCGCGGAAGGTTTCTACCCCCCCAATGATGTTTCTTTTATTATCCTTCAGAAGAGCTGTTGAGATACTAATGGGTATTTGATCTCCCTTGGCGTTTAAGATATAAATGGCCTTGTTAATAATGGGCTTCCCCGTCTTCATTGTCTGCCTGAGAGCACATTCCGATTCACAGATGCTTGCTCGAAAGACATCGCAGCAGTGTCGTCCAATAGCTTCCTGACGGGAAACACCTGTGATATTCTCAGCTGCCCGGTTGAAAGATGTAATCCGCCAATCTTTATCTACGGTAAATACGCCATCGTTGATGGAATCTAAGATAATGGCGACCCGCTCGGGAGAGACAATGTTAGATTTGGCAACCATCCTTCTTCTCCTGGCCATCATATCGTGTCTTAGGTTCTCAAGGCTTCGAGGCCGACTGGCCATCGGAACAGAATATCGGCAAGATTGTAAAGGCTATAGACTGGCTAGCCAGTAAAAAACAACACTTTCTGAATCGAGATTCCCCACTCCAATTCCTTTATTATGTCTTAGTATAAATTTCAGAGTTACAACATTTCTTATAGAAGATTAGTGAGCCCAAACAATTAGAGCACGATTTAATTGCAATAAATAGTAAATCACAACATAATAAAATATTCGATGACAATGCGGACTTTTGTAAAAGTCTTGCCAACGCGTTTCAGGTCGGCAGGAATCCTACACAGAAGTTCGAAGGAAAATCAAGCGGATAAATTGAAAAGATGAACGGAACGCGTGTGTATTCATCGTTAGGGCAATTGGGACACTTCCGGGGTTAAACATAATGTCTAACTAATAGTTTAATTGGTGCTCTTGTGAGTTTGCCGAGTTTGACCGACTCCGGAAGGTGAATACAATGATTATCATGCAAATTGGGGGAGTGAAAAAGTTAAAAGCAAAGCATAGGCAGATGAGCAATCCATCAACTAAATAAGGCGACCAAGATGATCTGGCAAATGCACCGTACAATCCGGAAGCGCTATACGGCCGAGGACATTGAATTTTTGGGGAGGGGAGTTGCGCAGAGAATCGATGATTTTTTTACTGTGACCATGAACAAAAACTATATCCCTCCTGAAATATCATCCCCTTTTATTAAAGATAACCCCAAAGATTACAGTGGGCCGTGGAGGAATCGAACCCTGCCTGACCGGCAGGCAGGCTCCAACCTTCTGATTAAGAGTAATATTTTCCCCGCTTTGCAAATAAGTACACATTGCTGCATATTACTGCAAATAGTTGCAGCAAAAAATCTTCTCGAGAGCCCTGTCTTTGCAAATGACTACACATTGCTGCACATTAGCACAGTGGTTTTTTAAAAGTCCCGTTTTTACTAAGCGTTCGTAAGACCGTAGTAGAATCGTAGTATGGATGGTCAAAAAGGGTGTAAAAAAGCAAACTGAATGTAAAAGATGGAATCGTAAAAATGGCTGAATATTCTATGGTTAACTGTGTTTACGAGGGTTGCGAGAAAGACAAAGGAAGGCTTGACATGGCGGAGGTCACTGGTTCAATTCCAGTATCGCCCACCATTTTGTTTTATTGGTAGGTGTCATTTGCGGCTCTTTGTTAATGCCTTTCGGCAATATGGTCGGGATCGGTCGCTTGATGTCCTCAAAATGACGCCTGCGGAGATGTGGTCGAGCGAAGAGAAATTATTGTGGCAGGGTTTTTGGCGCCTGCCGCAATTCTTATGGCCGGCTGATAAGAAGAAGGGGCACGCCGCAGCGTGCCCCTACCTGCAAAACTTGTCCGCCGAAGCTAAGGCGGAGGCGGATCACCGCCGAAAGCGGATCAGGGTGAGGCGGGAGGTGAGAGGGTCTCGATTATTGCGCGGTCGAGTATCAGGCTCGCAGTTGGAGCGTCGCCGGGATTGAAGTTGAGCATGTCAAAGGAGACAAGTAGGTCCTCACCAACGCAGTTTGCTGGAGGCAAGAAGTAGAGCCTGTCATATGTTGTGTTTGTGGTGCCGGGGGAATTTGCTCCGTCACCCGCGCTTGATATCCCGAAGGTGTGCGAGGCTTGCAGATTCCCGGTGTTGTACCGCAAGCGCATCTCAGGAACCAGCGCAGGGTTGGTCAAATCTGTACGAATTTCAAATGTCCCTCGATAGAGTTTGTCCGCCTCAATCGTTATATCTGCCGCATGGTTCCCCCAGAAGCCAAACGTATTCGTGTTGGTTATTGCCCGCAGCTCGAGCGCGCCGGAAGAATAGATATACTGCGGCGGACTGAACGCTATCGGTGCGCCTCCGGTTGTCCACCCGTCCTGGCTTAGCTCGAACGTATAGTCCTGAACAACTGTCGGAGTTGAGAGCGAATCCAGGGCAAAGCGATCAACAGTAACCGTATCCAGCGAAAGTTCTGCCACTGCCGCATCAGAGGGATTGAAGTTAAGCAGGTCGAATGCAAGCATAGCGGCCGTATCATTTGCAGGCGGCACAAAGTAGAGGTCATAATCCGTGGGTGCCTGA
>CAYVXD010000121.1:0-12828 GCA_964454265.1 uncultured Candidatus Sumerlaeota bacterium
GGAGAGTGAACCACACCGCCTGCGCCTGGCATTCGATCTCCTGAACTTCAATCCCAAAGCCTCTGCTACTGCAACGCTGCTCCTTGATAAGGTGAAACTCGACATACTTTCCCGCCGCTAAGCACAGCGGGTTTGATGAATCAAACCCCTACAGCTCTGTTGAAAACCTGCATGTATCCGGATGACAATTTCCGTTTTAGCACGCCTCAGATTATGTCGCGCCCTTCAGGGTGAACCCTTTCAGGGCTTATCGTTGATTGTGTAATAATCTTTACCCAGGGCGTTGCCCTGGGCTCTTATCTAGCGCGCCCTTGGCGCTGGCTCGAGATTATGTCATGCCCTGAAAGGGCATCATATATAAGCCCAGGGCAACGCCCTGGGACAATGAGATTCTGACCCCATTACACCAGCCCTGTAGGGGCGAAATAGAATGGAATTCGTGCTGTTACGAGACGATTCGTGGAACCGGGATGTCGAGCATGGTTTTTAATCCCGGGGGTGCCTTGATAACTAGCGGCACGGCATTGACCAGCGCCGCCACGGTTGCCTGGTCGCCCGCCACACCGCCCTGTACTGTAACCTCGATAGGCGGCGTTCCTTCGACCTTGACATGGTCATGAGGATTCTCCGCGCCAATATACATGCGGAGATCCAGGGTGATCAATGAAGTCCCGTTCTTAATTCCATGCGCGATTTGCTTTAGGCCGGCAATGCGCCTTGGAGCTACCGTCACATAGTCGGTTCTATACTCCTGCTGTGCCACCATTGGATCAATGGTTTCTGTGATGTCATCGAGTTTCCAGTTCATACCGGCAGCGATGAGGGCTACGGACTCGAGCAGACCGATGTGACCCAGCTTTTTTGCTGCAACTTTCGTACGAAACTCCTCTTCGGTCAGGCCAGCGCCGATCTTGCGCTGGAGTGGCTCGCGACGTGTCGAGGCATCCACTACTCGTCGTGCTTTAATTCGTGTGACTTTCGTGCACACCCCTGTAAGGCACACGGGGAGCGTGTCCATTACAAAGCCTGGATTGACGCCAGTCCCCAGAATGGTCACACCCTTTTGCTTTGCCAGAATATCCAGATTGTACGCTAGCTCGGGAGCTTGCAGCGCAGGGAAGAGCAATTCCTCTGATGAGGAAACGATGTTCATTTTTGCCTTAATGATTTGCTCCAGCTGCGAGTAAATTGTTCTGGTGTGGGACGTCGTAGTGTGAATTACGATATCTGCGGGCGATTTGAGAAAGAGCTCCTCCATCTTGTCTGTCACAACGATGCCCAGGGGTTGCGATAGGCCCAAGAGTGTTGCGAGATCCTTGCCGACTTTTTCTTTGGCGATATCTACGGCTCCTACGATCTTCATACTCGGCTTGCTCAGCACAAGCCGCGCGGCTTCCACCCCAATGGGCCCAAGTCCACAGTGGATAACTCGGATGACACGTGCTTCCATCTCGCACTTCTCCTTCCACACATGCGTTATCGGCTACGCCTGATCCTCTTCACCCGCATTGCTGCAACACCCATTTGGGTTGCATGCAATACGGCCATACACCAAGCAACTTCTACTGGGTTCTATTTAGCAGCGAAGTCCGCAGCCATTGCTGCGAGAATTTGCTCCTTGAGCGTCTCGTAATCGCCGCGGACATATGCTCCGGAGGCATTAGGATGGCCGCCACCGCCGAATTCCTTTGCCACCCGGCTGACGTCCACACCGCCCTTTGAGCGCAGGCCAGCGCGCAGACCCCCTTCCGCCAACTCATGAAACAGTATCGCCACCTCAACGCCCTTAATGCCGCGCAGCTCGCTCACCAGGCTCTCAGGCTCGTTACTCTCCCCTCCCGCGCTTTCGTACATTTGTTGGGTAATTTCCGACCACACGAGCTGGCCATTGTACGCAAAGTGAAAATTTGCCATCACCCTGCTGGCGAGCCGGACCGACTCGGGTTTCTTGGTCTCGTAATATTCACGGGCGATTAAGTGGGGCGCTGCGCCACTGCGCACGAGCTCTGCGGCCATGCTAAAAGTGCGATCAGACGTATTGGGATATCGGAATGAACCAGTATCTGCGATAATAGATAGATAAAGGCAGGTGGCAATTTCGGGTGTTATCTCTATGCCAAGACGTTTGACCACATGAAATACCTGCTCGCCTACTGCAGCAGCTGTTTCGTCAATATAATTGATGTCGCCAAACCTGAGATTGGAATAATGATGATCAATATTAATCAGAACGCCCTGAGGTTGGAAGTCGTCAGCCACTCTGTTGACCGCTCCACAGTCAACGAAGATACTGACCTCAGGCCGATAATTTGGGTCCAGCGTGGGATGAATATTCTCAATGCCCGGCAGAAATTGATAATGCTCCATCACAGGCCCCGCGTTGTACAGATGCACCTCTTTGCCAAGCGTTTTAAGGACATGGTATATGCCAAGCTGCGAACCCAGGCAGTCTCCATCTGGGCGAATGTGGCCACAGATGAGAAAGCGTGTATGGTTGGTAATTGCACGGCAGATCGCTGAAATTGCATCGTCTTCGGCAGCGAGCTCGTTGTTAGGAGAAGATTGGGTCACGTCGGGCGATCCTAGCTTTTGATAGAATTTGAAAAATATCCTCCACTATCGAGAAGAATATTTAAGCTAATAAAATATTGTTTATCGTTAACGTGGTCAATACTTTTTTGCCGTAAGCAGGGGCGTATTGCAATACGCCCCTACAAAAAAATGCGGCTCGTCGCACAATCGTGCATTGTCGCTTGCCCGACCTCGATTAGCGACACGTGCTGCCGCGCGACAGTAATTATACGGTCTCAACTTTGTCGGGGATTCTTTTTACCAGAAGCAGGTACGCGGTGAGGAGACCTATAATTATCCATACAAACACGTCCAATAGCTGACGCAAGGTGTGGGTTCCCAATCCATAGATTGCAAGGGCGAGTAGCAGGCTGAGAAATCCGACCGCTGTTGAACGCAGATAAGTCCTGCTTTTCTGCTGAGCAATCTTTTTGATTTGCATGCATCCTAACGTCACAAAGAATGCGAGCAGACAAAGGATGCCGGCCACGCCGGTTTCCGTGAGCAGCTGGGCATAGGCATTATTGCGTAGCGGTGACGCTAATGCCATCTGCATCTCCTGCTCATGCAGGCTATATATGATAAACTCACTGCCTCCAATTCCCACACCGATGAGCGGCCGTTGGCTTATGCTGCTTCTGGCCTGTGCCCATCTTGTGGCAGTTAGCACCCCTTGCTCGCCAAAATACGTTGACGGTGAGACCAGACTAGCCAGCCGTCCTTTGATATTGCCCGGCGCCGCCATGTACGTGGCAATCAAGACGAGGAGCAGCGCGAACAGGTGACGCTTGCGCGTCAACCAAAAGAACAGAGCCAAGCCGCCAAATGCGCCAGCCATACCTGCCCGGCTCTGGGTCATCAGCAACGCAATATATGGCAAAATAAACGACACAGCTACCCAGTGGCGTCTGGTCCGCGTTATCGTCTGATAATATTGCACTGGAACTAACATGCAGATGAGCATAAGATAGCAAGCCGTTTGCATGTGTGTGCGAAATGGAAATTGAATCCGGACTGGCGACGTCATATCTGTAGTATCGGCATGAGCAATGACCTCTTTCCGCAGCAGGTAGCTTTGCACGCTAAAGTTTCCATAGTGATAGAGCAGATATTCCGTGATGCCAAGGGCTGCAACTACCAGTCCAATCAGATAGAAGGCCACTATGATTTTCTTTATACTCTCTAGCAACGAGTATTGTGTTGCCACTAGAAGGTAAATGAAAAAGGAGAAGCCAAATTCATTACGCAACGTCGCAAGGCTTTCGCCAGGTTCCTTACTGCACAGCGCTGAAAAGAGACATACGAGCAAAAAGAGGACAAGCGGAAGACCAAGCACCACAGGGAACGTCAGGAGAGGTTTTTCACTACCCCCTTTGTTGAACCTCGCGTTCACCACCAGGAACAGGGCAACGGTGAAGATAGCGAAATTCCTGAAGAACGCAACAATAACAACCCCTGGGGACCCTGTTGAGAAAAGCAGGGCTACAATGCCGACTAACAGAAAAGCGCCGATACTTTGCCATAACACATTACCCCAGAATATCAGCGGCTGGCGAAGGGCTAGTTTCGTTAGCCAGGTTAAAATGACAATGATTTGCAAGGCGAAATAGACAAACTCAGTGTGCTTTTCAAATGGAAGGATCACGATCAGGGCAATGATACTCACCATGATCGTGACGTCACAGATTCGCTCAACGGTAGCAGTCTTCATTCTTACCGTTTCAGTGCGATGATTAGAGCATTGACAGGCTCGGAGAACGACTCAGCGGCTAGCCGCACAAGGCTACACATTCCTGCGTACCAGGCGTATCCCAAACATGGTGCATCATAAGATCCTGCGCACAGATGCCATGTAGTGTACCCGCATTCCTCTGGCCGGCTCGTGCCATTATGCCCCAGCGTCTGCCCGAGACGCAGCATCCTTTCGTATTTCTTGCGCTCGCTAACAGCCGGATGATGCCTTTTCCAGATAGAAGAACGCAAGGGAAAAAAGGGGAGCTGCGGGGCTGCCCGACAACCCTTCTAGCAGTCGCATTTATGCGACAGAAGGAGCGATAAATCCTCCAGAGGCGGACAGGTCGCATCGCTACAAAAAAACCGAATTACAGGACAGCTTCATCATGCTCGAAGTGTGGTGTTGTTGTCATCGCGAAGGGATTGATATCCAGAGGACTCCTAGTCAGCCGTGATGCTGAGCCCGGAGTATGCGTGCTGCATTAGGTAGGATTCCGTACGAACGCGAAGCATTGCATTACGAAATGGTTTGAGTGGCAAGAAATGCACGGGAGAAATGCAATAAATAGTCTCTCACCCCGCACGCGCAGATTCATCCTTCGTTGGTGCATGCCAGCACCAGACCAATGCTCATATCCAGCCGGCTGCATCATATCTTTATATGCAGTGGCACAAGGAGCACGAATTGTATGTGCGCCAAATTAATAGTACGCCCGGCGGGATTCGAACCCACGACCTACGGATTAGGAAACACCATTTGGGGGTTCGTAACTCCAGTATTGCCAATGCATAAAAAAGCTCGTTTCAGCGTTCTACCTGTTTCCACCAAGTTTGCACCTGGCTTCCTATCCGTTTCGATAGCTGCACAATCGCTGCACAAGTTTTTCTGGGGCGAGAGCTCCATTTCGAAGTATCTCGCCCTGGTTTCTCTAACCGTCCGTCAGTGCAGTAGTTCAGCGAATCAGTCGGGTACGGCGGTAACGCGCAAGCGCTATACAGCGGAGGAAAAGATCCGTACTGTGCTGGAACCGATCAGGGGAGATGAACCGGTGAGCGCGATCTGCCGGCGTGCTCATAATAGGCGAGAGACCCCGACTGAAGCGTGGAAAGAAGCCGTTAGATACTTATTGCCTACATCCGAGTCCGTTGTACGCGATAGTATTTACAGGAATAGCTGCTTAAGTTCTTCTTTATCATCTCTTTACTCTTCGAGGCGTCCAGAAAAAGCTACCTTGCCTTGTTTGATCGAATAAACTCCGTGCCAGATTTCCAGGATTTCACCTACTTTTTATTCTACAATAGGCATGGCAATCCCCATTTCTTGATTGATTTGGGTTCACCCTGAAGGGATATCCTGTCGAAAACAGCCTTAACGCGACTGAGAGAAAGGCCCAGCGATGGCTCATCGAACATAAGAAGCTTTTGCTTTGGAACCAATGCCTGCCCCAGAGCCAGCAGAAGTCAGTTCGAAGAGCCTTGCAATTAAAAGCGAGCAATAAGGAAAATATTTTCAACCCGCTGACAGACGCTAGCTATTGTGATGGCCGTGAAGCACAGCAGGGTTCACCCTGAAGGGACTCAATGGTTCTGCTAAAGAAGGAGCCGAAGCTTTAGTTCCACATTGTCGTCGTTGTTTGTCTGGCTTTGCTTGGGGAAAATGGGGGATAACTCCAGAAGAATTTTCTTGACTCGGAACTGATCAAATATTCAGTGTAATGCGGTATTATTAACCAATAGGGGTGAAAAAATGATAAATAGATTGTTTTTTCTGACCATAGTATGGGGGATTGTTAGCTCTGTACAGGCGCAGACCATCGTTGTGGATGACAAGCACAGTGACTTTATTTCCACCGGCACCTGGACGGAGAGCTGTGTGTCTGCCCAACGCCATGCCTCCACCTATCGCGAGACGACTTCTGCTTTAACCGAGACAGCCACGGCTGCCTGGAGACCACAGTTGCCGACTGCGGGGAACTATGAGGTTTCTGTCTGGTTCCCGGAAGACGCTCAGTGCCTCAGCGATGCCTGCTATACGGTGAACTACTCAGGAGGCTCGCAGGCATTTTACGTTGACCAGCGAACCAGCGGCGGGCAGTGGGTGACACTCGGCACTTTCCCATTCGATCTCTCAGGCACCAATAATGTCTTTCTCTCCAATCAATCATCTGTCGCCGGCAAGAAAGTGATTGCTGATGCTGTACGGTTTGTTCGCCAGGGGACGACTTATCAGCCCTATCAGTCAATATGGATTATTTGCCATGGGACAGACTATGGGTTTTATAGCGAAGCACAGACCAATGAGACGGTTGCCTTGCTTCGGCAACACAATGTGAATGCCATCTTTCCGGAGATGCGCGCCAGAGGACGTGCCTATTATCTTTCTGCCACCGAACCACGCGCTGACAATATTGACCCCGGGTATCTTGACCCGCTTGCCGATATTTTAAGCAAGGCGCATGATACCTCGGAGGGCAAACAATATATGGAAGTTCATGCTTGGCTCATTCCTTACACGGTTTGGAAGACGGATATGGGCTCCCCTCCGATCGGGCACGTGCTGACAGAGCACCCTGAGTGGGTTATGTCGAGTTACTCGGGAAATACGATTATCGACGGTTTTATATGGCTTGACCCAGGAATTCCTGCAGTGGAGGACTACATTGTTGACTTAACACTGGAGATCGTTCAGAACTATGAAGTTGATGGAATTCACTTTGATTATATTCGTTATGCTGGTAGTAGCTATGGATATAATCCTATCAGCGTTACTCGTTTTAATCAGCTGTATGGGAGGAGTGGCACGCCCGCTACTAATGATTCGGATTGGTGTGATTTCCGCCGGGAACAGATAAAGGCGGCGGTGCGCAAAGCCTATGCCAAGGTCAAGCAACTGCGCTGGGATGTGAAGATGTCCGCTGCTACCATAACTTGGGGCTACAATGCCGATTTCACCCAGGCTGACCCTTATAAATTCGTATTTCAGGATTGGCAAGCGATGATGAGCGAGGGCATATTTGACCTCAATTGCCCCATGTGTTATTTTAACGAATCGACTCCCGAGAAAGCCGCAGATTTTCGCTCCTGGACGCAGTTCGCTGCCGCAAACAAGGCTGGTCGCCATGCTATTATAGGCACTTACAATGCCTTGAATTACATGCACAATAATGGTACACAAATGAATTATGCCCGCGACTGCCCCGGCATTGATGGCAATAATATGTTTCGCTATGGTGATACGAGTAAGGAAGGACCCGGCTATGAAACCATTTCCTGGCAGACCATCCGTGCCGATACGTATGACCAACGCCGTGACATTCCAGAAGCCGCCTGGCTCACCAGTCCTAGCTTTGGCATTTTGTGCGGCACGGTGCGCGACTCCTTAAGTCAATCCCTTGATGGGGCAACAGCGACGCTCTCGGGTGGTCTCACAGGAACTCAGAAAACGGATGGCACCGGCTTCTATGGCTTCCTCAAACTCCCTCCGGGAACAGGCTATCTCGCTACAGCGAGCTATGGCGGAATGGAATCAACCAAGCCATTCACTATTATTGCCGGAAGTGTGACCACGCTGGACTTTACCCTTCCTGAGGCCTCCGTTCCTGACTGGAATGCGTACTAGTGCCGCAATGCTCGCCTTTTCTTCTTATGCTTGATAAGTGATGAGTGTTCGCCAGGTGAGTTGTGCGCCCGGCGGGATTCGAACCCACGACCTGTGAATTACAGGTGAGGGAGAGCACATTGGCATTAGAGGACTTAGGCACGATGAAATCCAGACTTACCCTACCGAAGCTACCCAGGCATTCTCCTCATAGATGCTCCATCATCGCTAAGGAATGACAAAATGAAAAGGGCCCTTTGTGCAAGAATAGACACTCTCAAGCCAATTGTGTTTCAACGGATATATAGCTTGATCCGGCCCAGGGCAATTGCGGTCAAAGTGTATTGATGTCCTCACTGGAAGGGAATTGATACCTAGGGGCTCCTCATCAGCCGTGATGTTGATCCTTAGGTATCCATCCCGCATAAGGCAGAATCAAGTACAAACGCGAAGCGTTGTATTGCGGAATGGTCTGGGTGGAAAGAAATGCATGCAGGCAATGCAATACATGGGCCATTGCACCGGCTCTGCTCACTTCCGAAATAGGTCCGGCCTTCCTTGCAGCCTCAATTATCTCAAAACCTCAAATCGAGTAACTAAATACACTATGATCCCTCAGTGGGGCTCTATTCAAAAATGTGTTTAACTCAACGATGCCGGGCAACAGCAGCAGCAGCAGCACCAGCACCAGCACCAGCAGCAGGAACAGCAAGAGGAAGAGCGACAGGAAGAGCAGCAGCAGTACCAGCAGCAACACCAGCAGCAACGACGACGACAGCGACGACAACAACAATCATCGTCATTATCTTGTGGTGGGTTTCCAGTTTTTCGGTTATCGCCTTATAGCGGGAATAAAACCAGTTTCTATGCCATATTCTCAACGCCTATCTTTGTCAGTTGCAGTTAACAGTTCCATCAATTTAGGAGCAATAAAGAGTCTATTTCTTTTTCTTTCTGTCACTTCCCGAAGAATGCCAATATCAATGAGTCTCAATACACCCGTTTTTACAGAATTAAATGGCAAATACCATTTTTTGCTCAATCCTGAAATTGAAATCACAGGATTCAAGAAGATCTCATCAATCAACCTATGAGCTGATTCAGGAATCTTTTTGCTCATATCAACCATCCCTTGATATTCCGCATGCAAATCGAGTATTTTCTTGGCATCTGATATTGCATCTTTAGCTTGAGCTGCAACACCACGTAAGAAGTATTTAATCCATTCCTGCCAATCTCCCTTCTGGCTAACGGTAAGGAGTCTGGAATAATACTCATCCCTGAATCTGTCAAAGAATGCCGATAGATAAAGAAGTGGCTGAGTTAAACACCCCTTTTCACAGAGCAAGAAAGTAATTAAAAGTCTTCCGATACGACCATTACCATCACGGAACGGATGGATTGCCTCAAATTGATAGTGCATCAGAGCACACTGGATCAAAGGCGGCTCATTGGGATTCGAATGAAGATATTTTTCCCATTCACTCAATGTCTCTTTCATTTCTTCAACCGGCGGTGGAACAAAGGTAGCTTCATTACCTGAACATCTTGGTGGACCTATCCAGTTTTGACTCTTGCGAAGTTCCCCGGGAGTAGCATGTTCACCTCTGACACCTTTCATTAAAACCTTATGAATCTCACGTATTAGCCTGATAGACACAGGCAGCTCTTTTAAGCGTTCAATCCCATATTCCATAGCACGAACATAATTTCGCACTTCATGCACATCCGGTACTTTGGGTTTCTCCATTTCTGCAGCTTCGAAGAAAAATAAGTCGTCAAGTGAGGCTTGAGTTCCTTCAATTCGTGAACTTGATACGGCTTCACGCCGGATATATGGACCAATTAGGAAATATGGGTTAGGAAGTAGTCTGCCAGTTCCGGATAACTCGCCTAAGAATCTATTTCCCTCAGAAAGGAGATAGATAAGTTCCTCATCATAATTGATGGCAGGGGGCAGCGGATTAGGAACAAAAGCCCAATATCCTTCTGATGTCTTTATGCATCTACCGGCCGATGAACTTTGGAAGTCTTTTGGATTCAATCTCTTTCACCTCTATTGACAGAACCTGCAATAACGGGATTCCTTATTGCAGGATTATGCCGTATCCTGCAATAACTTAACTCTTATTGACGGATTCTTTAACAATAATTGCCTTATTGACGGATGGCGCCAAAGCCGTCAATAGCAAAACCCCTTATTGACAGATACAGAACAATTCGTTAATAACGCAACCCCTTATTAACGGATAATGCAAAATCCGATACTGCACATTGCCTATTTAGTGCCCACATTGCTGCGCTTTATAGGCACATTCCCGTCACATGATAACTATAGTAGTCTTATAAGGAGTACCGCGGATGTCTGATTTTGGCTAAGATAGCAAAGTGCGCCCGGCGGGATTCGAACCCACGACCTACGGATTAGGAATCCGTTGCTCTATCCAACTGAGCTACGGGCGCAAAATCAAGGTGACGTCGGGCTTCTGCCCGGCAAACTTCTCTAAGCCGGAGGCTTATAAAAACGAATCAAAGGTACCGTACTCTCGCCGCGCTTCTTGCGTCAAGGCTTATCAATTGACCGGATTCGTCTTCTTCCATCGGCCGACGCTGCAGAGGGGCATTTCTCATCCCCCCGCGAGGAGTTTTTTAAAAAGGCGCTGATTCTCAAGTACCCAACTATAGATTTTCCCCACCCCATCTTCAATTGTTGTTTTGGGTGCCCAGCCAAACGCGCGTTTCGCTTCTCGAATGTCACTGACGTAGATCTTCTGGTCGCCTGGCCGCCAGTCGGCGAAGCTATACGCGATGTTTTTGTTGTGCAACTTCCTTAATTGCTCGAGGAAATCTAAGAGCGAAATCTGATTCTGCGGCCCGCCGCCAATATTATATACGCGACCCCGGGTCGCCTCGATTTTCTCTATCGCAGCAAGGTAGCAGTCAATGAGGTCGTCAATATAGAGCACATCGCGAACCTGTTTGCCGTTGCCGTAAATGGTAATAGCTTTGTTAAGCAGGGCAGCAATAGTAAACCAGCCGACCCACCCCTGGTCTTCCACACCAAATTGCCTGCTGCCATAAATACAGGATTGGCGAAACACAATCGTTGGGATATTGTAGATACGCCAGTAATCCCGGACGTATTGATCGCCGGCCCCTTTAGAGCATCCGTATGGCGAATAAAAATCCAGCGGCATCCGCTCACTCACGCCGTGAGGAAGATCAGCATAGCGATATGCAGTCTCTCCTTCCTCGATCTTAACATTCTCCATTTCGCCATACACTTTGTTGGTAGAGGCGTAGATAATAATCGGTCGGATACCCGCCAGGCGTACGGCTTCCAGGAGATTAAATGTACCCAGGGCGTTCACCTCGAAGTCTTCTCGCGGATTTCTCACCGACGTGGTCACTGCCACCTGGGCTGCCATGTGATAGACGACCCGGACGTCCGGGTGCTTGCGAAAAAGGTCTTGAAGCGTTGCGAAGTCGCGAATGTCGCCTTTAATGAACGTCAGATTTCCCTCTGACCGAAGCCATTCGAGATTCTGCTCTGCGCCCAGGCGAGACAGGTTATCGAAAACCACGATCTCCTCGCCCAGCTCCATGAGCTTCCTGGCCACATTACAGCCAATAAATCCTGCGCCACCGACAATCAGATTTTTTCGACTGGCCATGGTTGGTTGTCCCCGATCATCATGAGTCGTACTGCAAAAGGTCTGCGCTCAGTACATATCCTTTTTCAGAGGCCTGTTCTTGATTCTGCCCGATTTTTCTCCTTACACCGTTAGGAGCGTGAAGTAAGGATACCCTTCTACTTTAGCGCGGCCGTTGAGGAAGGAGAGTTCGATCAGGGTTGCCACCTCAACAATCGAGCCGCCGAGTTTTTCGACTAAGCGGCAGGTAGCCGCTAACGTTCCGCCTGTTGCAATCAGGTCATCCAGTACCAGCACGTGGTCGCCCGGCTTAATAGCATCTTCGTGCATCTCCATCGTGTCAGTACCATATTCCAGCTCATAGGTTTCGCTCAGCGTTTTATAGGGAAGTTTCCCCTTCTTGCGCACGGGAACCATGCCTGTACCGAGGCGATAAGCCAGCGCTCCGGCGAAGATGAAGCCACGGGCCTCGATGCCGACGATTTTGTCTATGCGCCTGCCGGCGTAGCGTGAGGCCAGCTGCTCAATACTGGCCTTGAATGCCTCGGGGTTGTTCAATAGCGGAGTAATATCCTTAAAGATTATACCCGGCTTTGGGAAATCGGGAATGTCACGAATGAATGTGAGTAAATCCATGACTGCGACTCCTCCTCTCCAGATGATCAGTGGTGTCTTTATGGGAGGAAGTGTGCATCATACAAATTGGCAATGTCAAATTCTTTCAGTTTGGAATGCGCTCCTTCGGATTTATTTCAAAGTCTGCCTCAGAGACACGGAGGCACAGAGTTTGGTGCGTCGCATTTATCCCAGATTTTGCGTTAGAGAAGAATCTCTTCTCTTTTAAGTTAAGAATTTGGACAGGATTTACAAGATTTACAAGATTTGCAGGATCAATGGGATTTATCAGGGATTGAGGGGATTCTTTAGATTTTTTTATCCTGTTAATCTTGTTCATCCTGTCTAATAATTTTTGTAATTTTTTTGTGCGCTTCTTTTTTATTTCTTGAACAAGATTTATAGGATCAGTGGGATTTATCAAGATTGAGGAGCAAGTTTGAAACCTGTGAATGCTCTATGGATCACGTGCTCAGAAACAGCCCCGAAGGGGCCATATATACAAGCCCAGTGCGCAGCGCTGGGTTATCAGAGCCAACCTTTCACAACATTCCAAGCCCTGAAAGGGCGTAATATTCTCAATCCCTCGTTAATAACTGGGACATGAATCTTTTCTGTGTTTAAAGATTATTTCGCCCTATTCAGGGCTGGCGGAGG
>CAYVXD010000122.1:0-12751 GCA_964454265.1 uncultured Candidatus Sumerlaeota bacterium
ATCTGGATCCAGCGCCATGGGCGCGGAAGATAAGAGCCCAGGGCAACGCCCTGGGTAAAGGTTGATAGACGCACAGATACAAACCATAAAATGGTATGGAAAAGGAGCAGCAATGGTTCGCTTTATCCATCTAGCTGATCTGCACCTGGGTGCGCGGCCTGCGTATTTGGGGGAGCGGGCTGATGAGCGTTCGCGCGATTTTGAAGCTGCGTTCAAACGTGCAGTTGATTTTGCATGCGACCCCTCGAACGCAATTGATCTGGTGCTCATCGCCGGTGATCTGTTTGATTCTCACAATCCAGAAGAGCGGCTTGTCGCCCTGGCAGAGTCACAATTCCAGAGGATTGCTGATGCAGGGATACGCGCTGTGCTGATTGCAGGCACGCACGATTCCTATCGGTATCCCGATTGTATCTACCGCATGCGTACTTTTCCGGGTGTGGATCTTCTCAACGACCCGAATATAGCTAAGCCGCACACTATTGCTATTCGGGATGTGCCGGTACATCTTTACGGCATGAGTTGGGATCCACGCGTATCGCGTCCTCCGTATGATGAATTCAAGCGACAGGATTTGCCGGGAATTCACATTGCGCTGCTTCACGGTTCGATCAAAGGGAATCCAGAGTGGGAACTGGAAAGCCGCGATATTCCGCTCTCACTCGAGCAGCTCGGGCAGACAGGCATGCATTACGTGGCACTGGGACATTATCATAATTTTCGCGAGGAGCGACCGGACGGCGTCACGGTTGTATATCCCGGCACGCTGGAGGGACGGAAGTTTGGCGAGAATGGGCCGCGCCACCTGGTCGTCGTAGCGATTGAAGGCAATGCCGTGCGCGTGGAACCGGTGCAGTTCAATCAGCGAACACTGGAGGAGGAGCGAATCAATTTTGCTTTGCAGAATATCCAGACCCCAGAAGATCTTATTCGCGAAATCGAGCAGCGTGCGAAGCCAAACTTGATTTTGCGGCTTGTTCTCGATGGGCCGAGCGAATTTTTCATTGAGGAAGAGGCGCTGCGGGAACGAGTGCGGGAGAAACTGTTTCATCTCGAGCTCGATGATCAGACAACGGCGTACGGCAGTGCGTTGATTCACCGATTTGAAGAGGAACGAACGATCCGCGGTCTCTTTGTACGGCGTATGCAGGAGCAGATTCGTGCAGCGAATGATGAGGAGCGTGCGCTCTACGAACATGCTTTGAAAATTGGACTGGAGCAATTTCTCACCCGTGAGTCTTAAATTAACGCTCAAGATGCTGCGGCTTGATGGGTTTGGCTGCTTCGGGCCAAAACCATTGGAGGTGAGCTTTGTCTCAGACCGCATTAATCTAATCCTGGGTAAGAACGAAGCAGGCAAGTCAACACTGGTGCGGGCTATATTCGGAATTCTATTCGGAATTGAGAAAACGGAAGACGAACAGCGACTTGCGCCGTGGCATAATGGAGGGCGCATTTATAAGGGGACTCTGGAACTGATGAGCGGTGATAGAGAGGTTCATTTCACCCGCGATTTTCAGACTAATCATGTGCAGCTCACCGTAAGCGGCCCGCGCAGGACACGTGAGCTTTTCAACGATACGGCAAATCCCCGGAGTGCAAAGCAATACGATTTTTATCTGGGTGTGCTGAAAGACTTGTCAATCTTTCAGGACAAAGAGTTTTTCTATGCCACCACGGTGATACGGCAAGCTGACCTGCAAGTAAAAATGACGGATAAATTGCGCCAGCTGATCTCGGGAGCCGTAGAAAGCGACTACCTGACAGTTCAAGAGCGTTTGAAAAAGTTGCACGATGAGCTAACCGTGCACCGGCCGTGGACAGATAGAGCGCTGGTGAAACCTCGTCAGATCCAGGAGCTCGACGACAAGATAAAAAAGAAGCGCCAGGAATTGAGTGAAGTTGAAAGTCAACTGATCAGGTACGCTTCGTTCAAAGAGGAATTTGATCAAGTGGAGCAAGACTTAGAGACTCTTGAGGAGGAGATTAACAAAGGTCGCGAAGAACTCCGGCGGATGAACCGACTGATCGAACTGCTGCGGGAAGAACAGAACCTGAGAGAACGTCTTAAAGATATCAAGAAGAGCATTGATCGTATTCGTGGCATAGAGGAAGAGAAGCAACGTCTTGAGCGGACAAATCAAGAACAGTACCCCGAGTTTGTTGAGGCACCGGAAGACCTGAATGAGCAGTTGCAGCAGTTACGGCGTTTGGATGAACGATGTCAGCACCTCAAACAGGACCAGGCTCGGATAGCTGCTCAGCGCGCCGAGGTGGAGCAGCTTCTGGCTTCGGCGGAGCACAAGCAGCACGAGCAGTATACCCGATTTTTGGGCAAGCCGGATGATTTTCCTGACCGCCTGGCAGCAAATCTGCAGAAACGCGATGCTCTCAAGAATCAGATTAAACAACTCGATGAGAAGGCTCAGCAATGTGACCAGATCTTTCCTGCCTGGTTAAACCTGAATGGTAGAGTGCTCAGTTTGCTGGAGCAAAACGCGGAGAAAATTTTGGGTGCTGCGGATGTCCGAATGCGGCTGGATGCGAAGCGGCGTGAAGTACAGCGACTTCGCCAGCGTCAGCGCACGGCGACGATTCTCTCCCTGGTGCTTGCTGCAGGAGGTGCGGTTATCGGGAGCATGACGCTTGGCCCTGTGGTGGGCATCCTGGCGGGAGTTGTACTGGGCCTGGTACTATTCTTCGTGCTCGGTTTCTGTTTTGCCCCGCGGGAGCTGCTGGGACAACTCACTCATCACGAGCAGATGCTTGAAGGGGAATGCGAGCAAGCACGCCGTGCGACAGAGGAACTTCAGGCGCAGCTTGGCAGTGAAGTCGCACAGAGTCCTGAAGCGCTGCATCGCTTGGCTGAGCAGTACCAAACTGTCCGGCCTATTCTTGAAGAAATGCGCCTGGTCGAACCGCGCATTCTCAGACCAGAAGACGACGTCAGTATCGAAGGAAAGAGTGTTAAGGAGATTCTAGACGCAAATCTCGATGAGCTGAGAGGCGCGCTGAAAGACGCGATTGAGGAGATCCAGGGATTCGAAACAACGGTAGTGGATGATGCCTTTCGCGCATCGTGGAAGGAGTACCACCAGCTGCGCGAGACGTGTCGGAACAAGGCCTCAGAGCTCAAGGTGCTTTGTCAGCACGAACAGGAGAAAGCCGGTGAGCTGGAAGATTCAGAGAAAGAGATTACTACGGCCAAAGCACGGCTCTCGCGGATTCTGAAAGGGCGCCGTCCGGATGCGGTTCAGCGGGCGTATGAAGAGTACCGAAAGAATCATGAGCGACTCAGCGTGCTTCGCGATACCCTGGCACGCGATGAGAACCTCGAGGTTTTAAAAGGCGAGCGAGACGATCTTACCGTAAACTACGATTCCATCCAGCGGCAGTTGCGCGAATTTTTTCAGCAATTTTCTGCGTTGAGCCTATGGAAAGATCGGCCAGGCGATCTGCAGCGCGAGCGGGACCAGCTCGTCCAGCAAATTGAAAACCACGAAAAGGCGTTTGCCAGGAAGCAAAACCGCTGGGCTGAGGTAAAGGGTGAGCTCGCGGCATGTGGACGCATAGACAGGGACGTCGAGCGCTTGGAGGAAGAGATAAAGGAGGGCGAGCGCAAGCTCGCACGCCTGGAGCAGCATAGCAAGGCCATCGCCATGGCCATCCGTACGCTTGATCAGTGCGTGGGTGAGTACCAGGACCAGTATCTGCAGGGATTAGCCCAGAAGATTGAGTCTGCATTCACAGAGATTGTGGGCAGGCGGTATCGGGATTTTGAGTTCACGGAGAATTTCGATAAGCTCCACTTCGCCACATCTGAGGTGCATAAGTTAACCGACGCTTCACTCAGCCATGGCGCGCGCGATCAGCTCTATTTTGCCATGCGCCTCGCAGCCGCCGGCGAGCTCGCCGCGCAGGTCAACCTCCCCTTCATCCTTGATGACCCCTTCGTCAATTTTGATCATGATCGCCTGCAGTGCCTGATGGACATGTTGCTCCGTATTGCTCAGACGCACCAGGTGATTTTACTGACCCATAGGCGCGAATATGCCAGGTGGGAAGTGCCCATACTGGATCTCGATGAGTATCAGCGTGAGAATGCGCGATGGAAAAAAAACGGATAGGTCTACACTGTAGGGGCACAACACCGTTGTGCCCTATTAGGAATGCAACCTAGCGAGCAATCAGACGATACTCAAGGGAAACTTCAGGATGCCGAACGTCCTGAAGGACTTTATTCACGCTACCGGTAAAAAGATCAAAAATAGACGGTTTGCGCCGTGTAGTGACGACGCGTGGCTTTCCGACGATGCCCGCCAATTTCGCAGCACGGTCAATAGCATCCTGGAGATTGCCCAGCCGGTCAACAAGGCCGAAACGATAAGCCTGCTGGCCACTGAAGACGCGGCCATCGCAGAGCGAGTGAAGGTACTCCTCAATCTCCTCTTGCGTAGCTTCTTGACTAGAGAAATCGCCCTTGTCCTGGTGTTGTTTGTGGAGCGCTTCGCGTAAGGAATCAGCGCGGGCATCGAGAACCGCCCAGAAAAACTGCGAATATACATCGTCAATCATCTCCTGCATAATGCGGCGCTCCTCCTCAGTCATGGGCCGCGTGGGAGAGCCAATGTCCTTGTGCGGCCCGCTTTTCACTACTTCAAATTTCAGCCCAATCTTTTGGATCAGCTCCTCCCAGTTGGTGAGATTAAAAATTACCCCGATGCTGCCTGTCAGACTTCCTGGATTTGCAAATATCTCATCAGTACCGCAGGCCACATAGTATCCGCCTGATGCAGCGACGTTGCCAAGCGACGTGATAAGCGGTTTTGTCTGCTGTTGGCGCAGCTTATTCAGTTCTGCATACAGTTCCTGGACGCTCGCCACCACGCCTCCCGGGCTGTCAATACGTACAACGATCGCCTTAATCGCCCCGCTGTCGCGGTATTGGTGGAGAATTTTGATTAAAGGTTCCGTGTTAATGATCGGGCCATTCACTTCCAGAATCGCCACAGATTCCCCCAAGCTGGGCAGTACGGTTCTCAGCATCGTCAGGCCAGTAATTAACAGGATCAAAAGGATGAAGGCGACAAAGAGGACAAAAAGGCCAAGTAGGAAGGAGAAGCGTTTCTTGCTAGCTCGAGTTCGTTCTTCCATTAGATTTCGAAGCCCACGGTACGAATTTTAAAGCGCGGCTCGGTGCGAAAAATATCCAGTCGTCTCATGCTATGCACTTTAAGATAGGGTGCGTGGTCGAAGAAGTCAATGATGATCGCCTTATCTTTATCTGGAGCGGGACGGAGAGCACGGCCCAGCCGCTGTATGGCCTTAGTTTCTGACTTTCCACCGCTGGCGAGGATCACTGCATTCAGGGTAGGGATGTCAAGGCCCTCGTCGGCCAGTGTGGTGGCAATCAGCGTAAGCAGAGATTTCTCTCTCAGGCTCTTTAATGCCGTGTTTCGAGTTGTGGACGAATCTTTCCCCTGCACGAATTCAGCCTCTGGCAAGAGCGCTTTCAAACATTCTCCATGGCGCACCTGGGAGACAAGGATGAGGACGCTCAGCCGCTGCTGATTTAATTTGCGTGCCTCTTCTGCGATCAGCTCATTGCGCTTCTGGTTCTCGATGATGCACTTCTGGACGATCTGCTGGTACTCCAGTCCCTTGACAGTACACTTGTAATTGGGTGCGGCAAGAAAGACGATTTCTGGTGAGACGAGATAGCTCTTATCAATGAGCACTGAGGCGTTAGCCCGGTAAATTTTTGCGCCGAGCGCTGCTTCCAGCAAGAGATCATGGCGGTCTGCACGATAAGGCGTGGCACTGAGCCCGAAGCGGTAATCTGCACAATACGTCCGCATGGCCACTGTATAGCAAGTTTCCGCAGGGACGTGATGACACTCGTCGAAGAAGACCAGTGGAACCTGCTCAACCTGCCTAACGATGCTCTCCTCATATGGCGTGATGTCGGTTTCGTCCTTTTCGTCGCTCTCCTCGTCAAAGTTCTTGCCATACTCGCTACCGAGGGCTCGCACAGTGCTTTGAATGGTGGCCACGGTAACGGGCTGAATATCCACCACTCCATCGCCAATCTGGCCGATCCGTTGGCCAAGCGTAGTGGCAAAATAGTCCCGGGTCTGATGCAGGAGATCCTTCGTATGTACGAAAAAGAGACAAGGTCGCTGCAGCGCGGCAATAATGAAGGCAGCAACCGTGGTTTTCCCTGATCCGGTTGCCATTTCCAGAACGCCGCGCTTCTGACTGAGAGCCGCCCTGATGGCCTCCTCCTGATAATCGCGCAAGTTGACGTCAGGTGTCATGGGTGGCAGGCTCGGCTTGCTTGGAGTGCGCTGATCCGTGATGTCATGCCTGACGCTCTGCTTGCTCAGGATGTCGAGCACAGGATTCAGCAGTCCGGTAGGAAATGAGTAGGTACGTTTATCAAACAGATGTTTGCGGCCGTCCCAGGAGCCACTGACGAATTTCGGGCTGTACTGGTGGCCATACACCGCGAATGACGAAACGGCATCAATCTGATCAACAGGAATATTCTTGCCAGTGAGCTGGGTCAGGGTATTCTGGATTTTCACCTCCAGACAGGTTCTGATCCACTTGCACTGGTAAGCGCTAACGATTTCGGGCGGGATATCTCTTGGATGAAGGGAGAAAATCTTGATGACTTCCGCCAGATGGGCAATGTGTACCTCCCAGCGTTTTTTCCCGGGATTCCAGCGCCGGCAGTCCAGCGCGCGAATCTTCTTGACCAAGGATTTGTCAAAGTGGAACCGAATCCCGATGAACTCGTCGTCTATCAGTTCCATCTGTGTCATGATTGTATCCGACTATTGTCCCATCAAGCCTGTTTTGGCCGGTAGCGTTCGCCACGGCGAACAGTCTGGAGGGCATCCTGCCCTCTACCTATGTGAAGGCGAGACGCCGGCGCTACATTGTCCATACCAACAATTGACTCCCCAATAACCTCAGCGACTCATCGTTTCAAGTGCGATGGTGCACTAGATACTACGAAAGACAAACCGTCCTCTATTCCTCAGGCTTTGGCTCAATCGGCAACTTTTTCAGGAGCTCGCCTATATTGACGCCACCTTTAATATGCTGATTAACGTATCCCTTTGCTTCCCGTGCCTCAAGGTCGCGCAGGTATTCCTTTCGGCTAAGACTGATTTTCTGATTTGCCACATCAATTTTAGTAATCTTCAGATCTACAGTTTGGCCGACCTTTAACACGTCGTCGGGCGATTCGATCCGTTCTGGAGCAATCTGAGAGACATGGATCAGCCCTTCAACACCGCCGAGCTCTACAAAGGCACCAAATGGTAATAGGCGGACTATCTGTCCTTTCACACGCTCACCTACGCTATGTGTTCTGGCAAACTGCTCAAAGGGGCTGGTGGTAAGCTGCTTCAAGCCAAGGGAGATACGATGACTTTCCTGATCTGTCTTCAGCACCACGGCCTCGACCTCCTGATTCAGCCGCAGCACCTTGCCTGGATGTGCCGGAGGTTTTCCCCACGAAAAGTCAGAGACGTGGATCATACCTTCGATGTTCTCACCCAGTTTGACAAAAGCACCGTAGTTTGTAAAGGCGGTGACAACGCCGCGAATCCTCGACCCCACGGGATACTTATCTTCTACCTCGGTCCAGGGGTCCAGGCTGATCTGCTTAAGGCCCAGCGATAGGCGCCGTTTCTCCTTATCGAAACCGAGGATCACGGCTTTGACCGTGTCGCCTTCTTTTAGGTAATCCTGCGGACGTTTGGCTCCACTTGCCCAGCTCAGATCGGATATGTGGATAAGGCCAGTCAGGCCCTCTTCCAGATTGACGAAGGCGCCGTAGCGCGTTATGTTCACGACCGTACCGCGCACAACTTTATTCACCGGATATTTGCGTTCGATGGTTTCCCAGGGGTTGCTTTTCGCCTGTCGGCGGCTGACCGCGACCTTGCCTGTCTCGCGATCAACCGAGAGAATCTTCACCTTGAGCGTCTGGCCTTCTTTGAGAAAGGTAGAAGGACGAGCACCCCGTTCCCACGAGACCTCTTCGCGGGGGAGCAAGGCATCCAGGCCGCCAAGATCTACAAATGCTCCGAAGTCCAGCACGCTCTTGACCTTGACCGTCAGATTCTCGCCCGGGATCAGGCTTGCCAGCAGGTTCTGACGGCGTTGTTCTTCCGCCTCTTCGAGGAGCTTGCGCCGGGAGAGAATGGCGCGGCGCCGGGACCAATCAAAATCAATGACGTAGGCCTCAATCTGCTTGCCCAGCCAGGCTGCTAGGTCGTCAACACGCCTGTGATCAATCTGGGAAGCGGGCATGAAGCAGGGAATCCCGACCCTCACGATTAGACCGGCCTTCACCACTTCTGTTACCTTGCCGCTGAGGGGAGTTTTGTTTTCGTGCGCCCGCTGGAGCCGCTCCAGACTCAATCGCTGCACAGCAAGTTGGTGCGAGACCATCACTTGCCCGCTTTCCTCGTCGCGTCCCTGAATCAGCACTTCCACGAGATCGCCCACTGCAATATTAATCTCACCATTTTCATCCAGGAACTCACAAATGTCAATCACACCTTCCGCTTTGTCGCCAACATCAATAAGAACGTAATCGCGGCGCACCGTCACAATAGGCACCTCTATAATGTCGCCAACTTCCAGATTGAGCGACTGGGGAAGGTACTGCTGGAGCAAGGCGTCGAACGCCGGCTCTCCCTCCTGTTCCTTATCTTCGACAGGTTGGAGAGTTTCAGAGACTGGCGGAGCGCCGGATTCGGCCACTGCGAGTTCTTCTGCTGCAGTCTCACCTTCCTCTGGCTCAAGTTCCTGCGGCAGTTCGGGTGTCACGGCTTCGCGCTCTGGCGAAACAGGCTTGACCGGCTTTTGATCAGGCTCCGCCGAACGGAACCCGAGTAGTGTCTTCTCGTCAATCGGTTTCAGCTCGTTCTCGAGTTCCTTTTCGAATTCCGCCAGCTCTTCCTTGATTTTCTGCTGATCTTTCTTCTGCTCTTTGCTCGGCAAGGATTCGTCGTGTGACATCTAAACCTTCCTTCTTGACCGCATTATTCAGCTAACGCAATGTCGTCAAAGTCGAATCTGATCTAGTTGAGAGCATTGTGCAGAATCGCGGCTTCCGCGTGCTTAGTGCACACACGATTCTGCGGAGAGACGCTTCTGCACAGCGCGAATTTTGTCCATGATGAGTATGCTAATTTGCTGATAACTCTCTTTATGCGATGCCGCGTTGTCACCATGGCGAATATGAAACGGTTCTCCGAATGAGACATGTACCTTATGAGGTTTTGGAAAGCGTGCCACGGTTGGCATGGCCTCGAAGCTGCCGCGGATGCAAACTGGAACAATAGCAATGTTCTCACATACCGCGGCAATCATTCCTACTCCTCGACGTGGGTTTTGTATCTTGCCGTCATGACTCCGCGTTCCCTCGGGGAAGACGAGCAACACCTCGCCGCGCTTCAATACTTCCACAACGCGTTCCAATGCCTTCCGGTCAATTCCCTCGCGTCGAATCGGAATAGTGTTTACATGCCGCAGAATCCAGCCCAGCACCGGAATCCGGAGCAGCTCTTCTTTTGCCATATAATGAACTGCTCGCTCCACCTGGCAGCCAATAAGTGGTGGATCGATAAAACTACAGTGATTTGCCACAAGGAGCACGCCACCGGTTTTGGGGATGTGCTCACGTCCGTCGCTGGTGAGGCGGAAGTATACTTTGCTCACTAGCATGGTCAGCAGTTGCACAATTCGATAGAACATGGTAGCCCGCAGCCTTTGGAACGCTCCGCATCTCCGCCTCACTGCTGCTTCTATCAATACAACTCAACCCGGTTCACGTGGAGCTCTCTCATTCGTTCTCGGAATAACGAGAAGGAGAGCATCCGCGGCCTGGGCCATGAAGCTCGACAGTCGAGCAAATTCATGAATTGCCCCTACGGGAAGCATCACCAACGAAGGCCCGGATGATTCGCGTCATCTCATCTTGTCCTATACCGGTAGTGTCTATAATTACTGCATCGCGAGCCACACGCAATGGTCCATAAGGGCGGTTGCGGTCGCGTTGGTCTCGGGCGCGAATGGCCTGCCTGAGCTCCTCAAGTTCCACTTGGTTTCCCAGCTCGCGCAACTGCTGGGCATGGCGTTTTGTGCGTTCCTCCAGCGACGCATCAAGATAAAATTTCCATCGGGCGTCCGGAAATACCACGGTGCCGATATCGCGGCCTTCGCACACCGATGGCTGCGCGAGGCCCAGCTGGCGTTGCTGCTCCACCATGCATTGCCTCACTCCAATGACGTCAGCTACTGGCGAGGTATTCTTACTCACCTCGGGCTGGCGAATGGCAACAGTGACATCACGACCATTGCATAGCACGAGCAGCTGCCCATCCAGGTATTTTAGCTCGATCTTAAGCGACTGCGCTAACTGGGTTAAGGCCGTCTCATCAGCTACATTCACGCGGCGCTCCATGGCCGCCAGCGTTACACTCCGATACATAGCGCCAGTGTCAATGTGAAAGTAGCCGAGCTCCGCCGCCACCAGCCTGGCAACCGTGCTTTTTCCAACCCCTACAGGGCCATCAATGGTAATGACCGTAACGCGGCTCACCTGACAGCTCCGAACAGTCAAAAACTCTCTTAACGTTGTACAAAAATCCGCACACCAAAGAGACAGAAGAAAGGGGGCGGATAATACTTCAGGGGAGTTTGTCGAAATGGCAACCGAGAGATCAGCTTGGCTGGTATATTTCCAATACCCTAGCACCGGACTTCTTGCTACATGGATCTCATATATTCATATGCCTGAGGTACATTAAGGCAAAAAAAATATGTCTCCCCTGCTATCCTCCTCTACAAACTTCTTCGACTGCTTAAAGTCATAATGGTATTATTGTTGGATTACTATGTCCTCTTTTTACCTTTCGTAGAACGAACTGTCAAGACATACTTTCCCGAAACGGTGAATTGCTGACCGCTGCTAAGGATAGAAAAGATAGGGCTCAAACGCTCGTTGCACACTATTTACGGACTGTATCTCAAAGAGCCAATTATGTGTTGATTATCTGGTAAATTGTCCCTAATAGCAGATTTGTCTCGACATTCTTTGGCCACGCTTCAAACGTCTGGGTAGTTTCAAGGGTCAAATACAAAACAGATCGGCGCGAAGTTAGTAAGGTGCAGTGGATGAGAGTATCCAAACATGTCGCGTGCCGACATCATTGCCTAATAATATCACGATAGTTCGACATAAGAGGATGCACGGCATATCTTTTGAAAGTATAGTGATGATTACGAGACATCAGCGAAGAGCGTTCTAGCACAAGAAGAGAAGGAGGGTCCGATGAATCGAAGGATATTACACATTGGCACAATATCCGGAGTACTAGCGATGGTCGCCGTGGTTTTCTTCGTGCCTTGCCTCGCGGCCGAGCCAATTATCCCGAAGGTAAAATTCGGTGTGGATGTTCTGTTTGAATCACAGAAAGATTTAATCCAGGGCAAGCGGGTCGGCCTCATAACCAACCACACGGGCGTGAATAACCGGCTGGAGCTGACCAGCAATTTACTCCATCGCGATCCGCAGGTAAAGCTGGTAGCGTTGTTCGCTCCAGAGCACGGAGTCTATGGCACCCTGTCCGGTGGTGAAAAGCAGGATGGCTTCAAGGATCCAAAAACCGGAGCAACGATTTACAGCGTGTACGGAAAACACCGGAAACCCACAGCTGCCATGTTAAAGGGACTCGATGTGCTTCTCTTCGATATTCAGGACATCGGAAGCCGCAGCTACACGTATATCTATACCATGGCGCTGGCTATGCAGGCGGCCAAGGAACACAAGGTGAAGTTCGTGGTGCTGGATCGCCCGAATCCAATTAATGGCACTTTGGTTGAAGGTAACGTGCTTAATCCGAAGTTTTCCTCCTTCATTGGGCTGTATCCCATTGCATTTTGTCACGGGATGAGCATAGGGGAACTGGCGAGGATGTTCAATGAGGAGTTTGGCATCGGGTGTGACCTTACAGTAGTTCCGATGCAGGGTTGGGAGCGTCAGATGACATGGGCTGATACGGGACTCGCTTGGATTCCGCCTTCACCGGCAATTCCCGAGGCCTCTACGTGCTGGTACTATCCGACTACCGGTATCTTCGGCGAATTACGTGTGATTAACGAAGGAGTAGGCTACACTCTGCCGTTTAAGCTGGTGGGTGCTCCGTGGATAGATGCAGACAAGCTGGCTAATGCGTTGAACGCAAAACAGCTGCCCGGCGTGCGCTTCATTCCCACGCATTACCAGCCGCGCTACTTTCATTACGAAGGTCAGCTGCTTCATGGCGTTCAGATTATCATTAGCGATTACGCTACATACCAGCCGGTCAATACCGGCTTCCATATCTTGGTAGCCATTCAGAAATACTGGGGCAAGCACATTGGGTGGACGTCTAATCCTTTGACCAAAGGCGGGATCCGTGGATTTGATCTCTCCAATGGAACAGACACGATTCGCAAAATGGTTCAGGCAGGTAAGTCGGCGGAAACAATCATTGCCAGCTGGCAGCAGAGTCTCGAGCGCTTCAAGAAAATGCGCAGGAAGTACCTCCTTTACTAAATTTTCACGCAAAGCCGCAAAGTCGCAAAGAGAACAGCAACTTTGTGTTCTTAGCGTCTTTTCGAGAGATTTAACTGAGGGGTCGGGGAGTTTTACCTCCGACCCCTCATCCCGACCCTGAACAAA
>CAYVXD010000123.1:0-12622 GCA_964454265.1 uncultured Candidatus Sumerlaeota bacterium
CGGATCTTCAAAAAAGAGATCCGCAAACGCCTGGGGGTTTTGCCAGGCGTTACGCGCACCTGTCCACGACATCTGAATCTCCTGAAAGAATGGATGCAGCGACCGCGGGTCGTCGTCATCAGTTATGGCCACGGAAAATCCAATATGCATGCCATCGGATGGCTTGAGCCGAAGCTCGGCGAGCGGAATAGCTCCTTCTATGATCATCCCTTTGAACGTGCGGCCTGAAATGGTACGTGCAACATCAGGAGATCGGTTGATTGCGATGCGCGAGTTGACCGATTCGCCCCCCAGTTGTGACCATGCCCAGACAATACTTTTCCCCTCTGTCGGAAACAGCCCGTATTGGTGATCGTCTTCACTGTAGCGGCTGCTTCGCAGATCTCCCGCGTGATCCGTGTCAAAATATACCTCCAGCCCATCATTGTTATAAACCTGCTGGCCAGTGGCGGGATCCGAGAAAACATCATCCTGAAACTCCACACCAAGGTAAAAGAATTCGTCGTCCCAGCAGGTGTAAACACGCGCACTGGCATCTTCTTCGCCCTTCCACCGAACATATCCTCCCACGTACTGCTCCTGCCGATTAATCCTGATGGGCTCGAGCGATTTCTCCCAGTCAGACAGATCGCCATCTATTGCCAATGGCTGTGCGGCCTTGCGCGATGTGTGAAACGATAGCATCGCCTTTTCGTGCACAGTCAGACCAGGACTGACCTCTCCAGTGGCCTCAATGTGAAACACTTTGTCTGACTCGTGGTGTGAGAGAATAGCGATTGGCGTAATATACGTAACATCATAGCCAAACGGAGGAAAACGAAACGCCTGCATATTCAGCGCTACTCCCTCGTCAGCCTCCAACTTTATTTTCCCTTCAAGCTGGCGCGAAGCGCGATTCGTGATTGAAACCAGAAAGATCTTCTTGTCGCCTTTCGGCTTGAGCGGACTAATAGCAATTTCCAGCGGCTCAACAACTGTAACCGGGGCTAAAATCCGTGCGTACGGAACAGGCTTTCCTCTGCGAGGCAACAGAAACACCGCCAGGGTAGCACTTCCAGGCTCCGCATTATCGCTCACACGTAGTATCCCTTTTCCGTTTTTGGTAGAGACCGGCAAATGCTCTGGATCGGATGTCGAGAAGACCACGCGTGCGGATTTTACCTCAGGAGACAGCAAGACTGAAAGCGACACTGTGTCGCCGCGCGCAACCTTCGCACTGCCTGGAGGCAGTACGCCAAGGACCACCCCGTCTCCAGTAGCAAGACTCAGCGTCACTACCGGCTCCGCACATGCTCGCACATCAAGTTGCACACGCGAGATCAAGAAGAGCGGCGATTCGCAGAGGGAAAAATAGACATGTCCATCACTTGGCCCGAACGTCTGCTCTTTGCCGTCTAAATAATAAACTGTAGCTGTATCCGTGCTCAGCACGTCAACCTGCGGAAATCCACCCACGCTCCACAACGCCGTAATCACCTGCTCCCCCCGCCGGAATTCCAGCGCTTTGATGTTCAAACCCACTGACAAAGCCCGACGAAACTCCGCCCCGCTCAAAAGCTGCGTTAAGGTTCGATATGCAACATACGCCGGCTTCGGCGAATAATCCGAATGAAGCATGCCAAAGCGGTCTTCAGCCCATTCCTTGTCTGGCCCATCCGGCCCAAACCAGTACCAGAACACGGTGCGGATATACGGAACAGTCAGAGAAAGCAAGTATGTACGCGCCAGCATCTCGGCTTGCCGCTCTTCCGTCACACCGCCGCCGATATTCGTCGGCCATCCGATCTCTGTCAGCCAGATCGGTTTTGGCTTTCCATAGCGGGAACAGATCTCACGAAAATGCTCCAGCCGCTCAAAGATCTTCGCCTCCTCCGGACTTGCTGGTGCACAGTAAGGATGAATCGAAACAACATCAAGATGCTTATATCCTCCCGCATCCAGCACTTCGTTCAAGAACGGCTCATCCAGACCCGCCAGGCAGATGCCCAGCACCGTGGCCTCTTGATTCCCTTTCTTGAGCGACGCATACGCCTTCTTCAGCAGCCGCACGTAAGCCTTCGCATCATGGCGCGGCCGCCAAAAACCATCAACATTTGGCTCATTCCAGACTTCGAAATACTTGACCTTCCCTTTCAGCTCCTTTGCAAGGGTGTAACAGTAGCGGCCAAAGGCCTTGATTGACTTTCTCTTCGTCGGCGCATTGCCCCCCTCATAAAGGGGATTGCCGTAATCCAGTATGATCAGGGTATCCAGACCTGCAGCCACGGAATAGTCCAGGTTTTTCAGAAATCGCTCGGGAATGATGTACACACCCCTCTTCCGCTCTACTTCGTGCCAGAACATTTCGTCGCGCACCTGTTTGATGCCTGCAGCCTTGATCAAATCCACTGCCTTCTTGTGATACGCAAAATCACCCATCAGGCTATGCATCTGGACGGAAAATGGTGTTGGATCCGACTTCTCTTCAGCCAATGCATGAGCTGCGATCAAAACAATAAGGGTAATAATAATAATTGCAGCACGCTTCATCTTTGTTCCTCAACCCGAAGGGTAATTTGTATGCCGTACCAGCACCTGCAACCCTACATGGCCACTTCTGCCTTCCCGCATGCACTAACCGCAGTGCCACAATCTTGTTGTGCCACGCACTGAATCAGGCCTATTACTCAACCGGTGTTAGCTCTGCCTCAACAGTATCCAGAAACCGCGTCTGAAACATCTGGGCATAGTTATGCAAAATCGTACGCGCATCCGCGCGTTCATTCGTCAGGACTTCTTGCACTGCCGGGCTCAGCACTTCGCTATAGAGCTGCTGGCAGTAATATGGTGGCTCAGTCCTGAGATACTTAATCACCTCATCTTCGTACTCCGCAAATCGCGGCACGTTGCGGTAACGCTCGAAGATCGCCCGCATCTCCGACGCCCGTGGGCCACTGAAAATAGGAATAAATGGCGCCCCCACCACGCGATTCTGCTCCCTGCGCAGGCGCGAACGTGCCTCCCACCATTCAGGGCTTATACAGAAAAGACACCACTTCATTGCCGCCTGCTGCTTTTCAGGCAAAAGTCCAGGCTTGAAAATATAATAATCTGCGCCCATCTGGATCGCACGCCCTGCCGGACCAGCCGGTAAAAGCGCAATCCCCAGACGACTGAGATCAAACTGGTACTTGGTGCGCAAATACGTCATACCGGTTTCATTGGCCGGTTCGATCATCATGGCTGCCCGTTCTGAGGCAAAGAGCTGCCAGATGTCCTCATACGTTGCCAACAGGTCCGCCTGAACAACGTCGTATTTCCAATGCAAATCTTTAATAAACTCGAGAGCCTGTACAATGGGCGGCGAATCGAATACTGCGCGCCATTTCCCATCTTCGTAGCGCTCGAACTCACCGCCAGCTTGCCAGCCCCAGTTGAGAAAATGCCACCCCGTGCGTGGATTCTCGCCCATAATGGCAAAACCACAGACCCCCTTGTTGCGATTGGTGAGACGCTGGGCGTAATCAACGAACTCCTCCCATGTCTGGGGCGGTGTCGCGCGTCCTTCGCTGTCCACAAGACCCGCCTCGCGAAAAAGTGCCGTGTTGTAAAACAGCGCCATGCTATACGCCGTTACTGGAAAGGCGTAAATCCGTCCGTCTCTCTCAAACGGTCGCACTACCTCAGGCCGCAACTCTTTGTAGCCTTCCCATTCATGCATTAACGACGTGATGTCCTGCGTGAGGTGCCGAGTAATCATCGCCTCGCCTTCCGTAGCCCACGTTGTCACCAGATCCGTCAGCGTATTGCCTGCTGCACGGCTCGCAAACACTTCTGGCGAGAAATCCCACGTCTCTACCTTTACCTGTATATCTGGATGCTTCTCTTCAAACATGCGTAATTGCAAAGCCCAAACTGCCTGCCCATCCTTATCCCAATCCTTGGGGCCAGCGTTCACCGAAATGATTACCTTGCCTCCGGGTGCTTTCGCCTGCTTGGCACACTGGTTAAGCCCAAGCATCACCCCGAGCAATACCAGCAGCATCACTGCGTATCGCTGAACATGCATTACACCTCACTCCAATTTAGGAAGCAGCGCTTTCAAGAATCATTGCAAAAAAGCTGCGGGCTTCATCATCCGCATCTCTTTGTAGTGGCAGTTCATGAACTGCCACTACAATCAAACCTGGCGCACAAAAGGCTTATCTGCCCCAGCTTGGTTCCGTCCCCTGCTTAGGGCTTTCGGAGTCAGGTTCCGAGTTATTCTTTCAATTTTGATATTAAGGAGGGAGCACACCAACCCAATGCCGCCAATTGCCAGAGATAGCGCCCCGTTTCCTTGAGATAGATGTTGCCCGTGATACTGAATAGGCCAAATGCACAGGAGATTGCCACAAAGTAAGCAAAATATGACCGCCCCCAAACATCTCCGGCTTTCGCCAGCAGACTGGCTCGCCTGAAAAAATATGCGTAAAGAATCAGTGTAGCGATAATCCCAACGATACCACGCTCTAGCAAAATCTCGAGGTAGGTATTATGCACGTCACAAAGTGGCTCGGCACCATTGACGGGATTTAAATCATAAGCTTTCCGGAAAATATACTTGCCATAGCCAACTCCAAATATCGGGTGCTGCGCAATGATGCCTCCCCCGCTCTCCCATATTACTGTGCGCTGACCAAACGAGCCGCTCCAATCCATGAGTTCGCTAAAATCCCTTACACGGGATTTCATTGAAGGAGACACGATATAGAGCATACAGAATATTGTACTGATAATTAATAGGAAGGCCACAAGATGACGCCACATTTTCATAAGCACGCAGGCGATGATGACGGCCATTGGCACACATATCCAGGCCGCACGCGTTAATGTACAGAGTGTGGCACCCATTCCTAAAGACAAGATGGCATAGATAACAATCTTCTGTACAATTGGCCTTTCGCGGGCCAGTAGTATTAAAAACGGCGTGTAAAGAATATAGAAATGCCCCAGGCGCGTGTAACTTCCGGAAAACGAGATAAGGCGGCGGCCGGTGATGAAGTCGTCTGGCGTAGAATAGCTACCCCAGAGCAGAAAGGGGAAAAACCCCGCAGTGGACATTATGAGACCTGAAAGGAAAAGGGCCAGAAGAATTGTGCGCCGTTTGTGCTCTCCTTGCGCTGCCATCACAACCACAAGGCCGAACACAATCAGCTGCTTAACAAATTCGCTTCGAATCTGCTCAAGACTTTCTTTGCGGTCAATTGAGAGAAGAGTGGAGATTACTATAGACGCTGTATAAAAGCCCAGTATGTAAAGAAACACACGCGGGATGGGTGGAAATCTCTTTCTCCAGGCCATAACGATGATAAAAATTAACGCCACTATTAAAAGTGAGTCGTAAAAACCGTGGAGCGCCCTGAATGGTTGAAGCAGGATAATGCTAAAGAGCAGAAATATTTGAACTGACTCCGCGCATAATAGGGACGACCAGCTTTTCCTGTTACTCCACGATAAATGTGCTTGGGCTGTCATATTCTCTGGCATTCTATGTGAAATGGCTTATCGCATCTACCACACAAGGCGCAATAACTTCAAGTGAATACTTCCGGGCGACTGTCGCACGTGCCTTTTCACCTGTGCGGCGGCGCAATTCCCTATCACGTGCAAGGGTTACCAGGACTTCTACCCATTCATCAGCAGTATTAACCAAAAAGCCATTCTCCCCATGCCGGATAACCTCACGGTTTATACCTACATCCGAACAGACTGCCGGGAGGCCCGCTGCCATATACTGTAAAGCCTTGAAGGCCGCTTTACCGCGTGTCCAGGGATCATCGGTGAGCGGCATAATGCCAACGTCGAGACTGGCAAGGTCATCCGCCTCGTCCTCCCATCGCCAGGGCTTGAAAGCGACAGGACACTCATTAATATTCGGTGCCTCACTCGAAATAACCTTCAGAACTATGGGAAATTCCTCATGCAATCGCTTGAGGACGGGACGAATCAAATTCAGGTATCTCAAATTCGGCCCCGTCCCAATCCAACCAATGGTGAAAGTCTCATCCTCGCGAGAGATGGGAGCAATGTGGTAACGCTCCAGAGCCACGGCTGTGGGGATCACCGTAGCATCGAACCCCAGTTTGCGGGATACCCCGGCAAGGTAGTTATTAGCGCAAATAACAAGGGCACTTGTACACAGTGTGCGGAGAAATTTCCGATGGCGTCTCCAGCGTTTATAAATGCCAGCCAATTCTCTTGCCTCATCGAAGGCAGGCAAAAAAATTGCATCGTCAAAATCGAATATGATTTTATCCTTCCATGCGCGCAGCAACAGGGCCTCGCTGCGCTTAAGGAGTTTTTTTTGAAGAAAGATCGCACTGCTCTGCGCGATATTGTCTCTCAATCGTCTCATGTCAGATGGTGTGATCTTCGCAATCTCTACTATCTGTGTTTCAAAACCTGCCTTTTCCAGGTAGGGTACGTATTGGGCAATGCGGTAGCGATAACTGGGAGTTTGTAATGCAGGAGTAATGATAAGGAGGTGCTTTCCCGTCACGCGGGTATCCTCGCTCCGGTAGAAGCTAGCGGTTCACAAGAACCAGATTGTGGAGAGCAGAGGGCAAAGAGCAGAAGGCAGAGCAGTGTTATTTGCGAAGCTTCTCAGGTGCTGCCATCATACCACCCTGTGTTATCTCCTGGCAATCATAAATAGATTACGACCCTCAACCACTTTGAAAAACTTGTTAAAATAATAAGCTATTTTGTAAAAAGGATTCTTCTTCCCTTTTCGCATGAGAATATGGCTGCCGATAGTGGTTGTAAATACAATTTGAAAGTCCAGCGATTCAAGGTATTGCGTCAATGTTTTTTTGCTGAAAAAATAAAGATGATACGGTAAGTCCCATCCTTTCCACTTCTCGCCATGGAACCTGAGATCATAGGCTTCAATGTTGGGAACTTCAATCGCCACGATACCATTTTTTTTCAGAAGACGATAGATTTCTGCGAGAACTCTTTTTGGTTCAAAACAATGTTCCAGGACATGGGACATAAACACCACATCATAGATGTCTGGTTGAAAAACTCCTTCTTTAAACTCACCTGTTTTTACATCAATGGAAAACATTTGACGGGCACGTTCTGCCGAAAAGGATGAGTATTCAATACCTTCTACATCCCAACCGTTCTTCTTTGCCAGGGAAAGAAAATACCCGCTTGCACAGCCTATTTCCAAGAATTTCCCTTTGTCTGGCATAAACCTTTCGATTATTTTTAATCTTCTTCTTAATCTAGACCAGGCTACCTGTTCAGGATCCTTTATCTGGACATTATGGCTAATAAAATACTCTTCCGAATAGAGCTTATCCAGTTCTTCTCTGGTAATCATGGGATTAACATAAATAAGCCTACAATGACGGCATTTGACAATTCTATGCTCTCCTATTTGACGGAAAAGATCAGTTTCATCCTTCCCGCAATAATCGCATGTAACCTTTTCTTTTGTTACCATGTTTTTGATGCAGCGCTAAGAAGTGTTCTAACCGCAGATTGCCCAGATTTCACTCCGCGTCAGGCAGATTTACAATCCGCATCAGGTGGAAAATAATACTAACGATCTGTGGCTCTACATTTTTCGACTTCCCGCATAAGCGTCACATTCATAATTTCTTTCCAGGTTGCACTGAGTTTTTCAAAAGCAAACTGGTTTTTGAATTGTTTGTAGCCCTGATTTGCAAGGGCGTTTCTTTTATCCGGCTGGGCTTTTAACTCAGCTATTCTTGCCGCAAGACGTTCAGGATTTGCTGCTGGGCAAACCGCAATGTCATTACCCGGATTAAAAATCTCCCTTATTGCCGATGTATCTGCAGTAAGGACGCATCTTCGTGCTGCCAGGCATTGGAAAACCTTGTTTGGGATAACTCTCTGGGTCTTACCGGTATTTCCAAAGATACCCAGGCAGAGGTCTGAAGAATTGATGAGCGAATTCAGGTCCTCATAAGGAACACGTTCGATAAACGTAACATTTTTGATTTGAAGCGATGTGGCCATTTCTCCAATTCGGAGTTTTGTTTGTCCTTCACCGACAATAGTAAAATGAATATGGGGGTCCTTTTGGAGTATTTTTGCTGCCTGGATAATGTATTCAATCCCGTGGAGAGGAACGTAATTACCATAGAACAGGATCTCGAACTTATCAAAATCCTTATCTGCCGGTTGGTTTTCCTTGGGGAAGAAAAAATCTTCCTCAGCGCCAATATAAACTCTCTTGATTTTATCGGGAGATATTCTGAATAGTTTTACATAGTAGTTCTTGTGTGCTTCGGTATCTGCAAGAATAGTTGTTACCAGGCGCAGTCCAAGGAACTCTCTCAGATATAGCACGAGGCTCTTGAGACTCAACTTGGATGTTCTCTTCCTTTCGAGAACATAATTATCATAGTTAGAAATAAAAAGGTCATAAATAACAGGGACCTTTCGCGCCAGGAAACAGACCGGTAAGACAAACTTATGGCAAAAATCACCAATAAGAATGGCAGAGAGGTTATCCCTTTGTCGCTTCTTCAATTCCTCCCGAAGAAATTTGATTCGTGTCAGACGATTCCACCTCGCAGTTACAGGGAGGGGGGAAATCTCAAAGCCACTCTTCTCGAGAATTCGGGTAATCATCCTTGTCCGGGGAGTAATCTCATCCTTAAAAAGGTAAAGAATTTGAAAACGCGACATTGTCTCACTCTAACGTAAGAGTTGTGAAATGGCTACTGTTTCGCCGGGGAAACCCGGAGCATTTTGAAAAGAGACCGCAAGTATAGGGCTGGAAGACATTGATGCCCAGCGCGTTTAAAAGATGGCTCAACCGCCGTAGTGAGCCGGCACCGAGACGGGAGCGGAAACGTGATAGGTACATAAGAACCCGCCCCCCTAAGTAAATCTCCGGTACGGCCTAAATCCCGAATACAGATGACATACACCTCTTGTGCGACCTTTTTTGCGCAATGGCAAGGCGAGTGACGGAATTCTCCATACCACCGCGCCCGAGGGCCGAAATAATATGGGCTATGCAAAGATTATCCAGAGTGAGAGGCATCCCCAAGCACCTCTAAGTAAAGAGCGGTGATTTGTTCAACCATTCTTTCTTGCGAAAAATGCTCCCTGATAAAATCTCGACCGGCAACACCCATACCCCGCCGCAATTCCGGATCTCCGCAAAGTCGCATCAGATAATCAAGCATTTCCTCATTCTTGCCGAGAGTGTAGATAAAACCCGTTTTGCCGGGCTCAACCACTTCCACTAACCCGCCTGCGTTCGAGACCACTACGGGAATTTCCATAGACTCCGCCTCAACAACTACACGCCCGAACCCTTCCTGCAGTGTTGGAAGGACCAGGATGTCCAGTGCCTTGTAAATTCTTGGCATCTCTCTCTCATCGCCCGTGAAAATAAAATGCTTCTGGAGATTACGCTCCGTAATCATTCGGTGAATCTCCGCCTCATAGCTCCGCTCACGCGAGCTTCCCACAATCAGAAAACGAACGTTTGGGTACCGGCGAACGAGATCCGGAGCGATATTAATTAGCCGATGCTGACCCTTTCGAGGACTGATCTGCCCCACCAGACCTATCACAATGCCATCTTTGGGAATATTATACTTCGCACGAATTTCTTCCTCAGGGACGCGGCGCGGGTCAAATTCCATAAGGTCTATGCCGTTGTAAATTGGAACAACTCGCTTTTTATAATCGGGCCATGCCGAAAACTCCTCGACAAGAGCCTTGCACACACAAACAATTCGCGCCATATGACCGAGATAGTATTGGCGAATCTTTGTTGCCGTCATAAATAGGCGGACGTGGGAGACAGCCGGTAGCTTCACGAACCTTGTTGCCCAGAATGCATAAGGGGCTGTCCAGAATTCGTTGCAGTGAATCAGGTGGATGTCGTGCCTGCGCAACAGGCTCACCATCTTCATAACCGAAATCCCGCGGTGTACTACGTATTTATATTTGCGCCAGTTCCACAGGCGCAAATACTCCACCTCGAAGCCTTCCGACTCAAGCTTCTGTGAAAATGCACCACTACCCGGAGGGCAAACAATTATGGGATGGAATCTCTCCTTGTCGAGCATCTTCAATAAAACATAAAGGCTAATCCGGGCGCCCAGCCAGCGGTTACTCGGTGAAAGGTATAGAATATTTCTTCTCATATTTCCTCAGTCCCTATCTCATTGCTCTTGCTGCGTTGATGTTGGCCGAACGGTAATACCTTCAGCCTCCTGAGACAAGATGAGTTCGGAATGAGATACCGTCCCCTGGCTCTGTATTTCTTAAAACAAACCGTTATTTGTTCCTCATAGTGGTCAGCAGAAACACAGTGTATTTCAAAAAGCATCCGTTCAATTGTCAACGCTTTTTGATAACCATTGTTATGAAGGAAGTTCCAATTCCCTTACGGAATCCCGACTGAATACGATTTCTTATCCTACTGTCCTGAAATGGATGCAATTAAATTCCTCGTTGGATGCTAATTCAAATAGGACATAACAAGACAATCGAGATCATAAAGGATTACATGACCAGGTGCATAATAAGAAACACCCGATTACTCTTGGCTCGCCAGCTTATTATTTGGTATAGGGTGAGGACGTGGTGTCCTAATCTGATTTGTTGTGTTCTGTTTGTTTTGTGCAGGGCTGTTATATTTAGCGCTCTTCCTGATACTTTTGCCTGGTCAAAATGCTGCAGAATTGCTTTACTTCATTGCAATGTTGGTTTTTGTAGGGGCGATCCGCCGCGGCGGGCCGCCCATGGGCGGGACAACCCCGCCCCTACGTCCTGACCGCATGGATTATCCATTATTGGGTTTAGGTTCAATATAAAATAGTCTCTCTGTGGCATTCTTCAATCAGAACAGTACACAAGGGGTGAGGACATGATGTATGAAAAACAGGAGGAGGGAATATTGGGACGAGGAAATACAGGCTACCTTATTTTAAGGCACACGAGGCATATGCCTGCCATCCCGGACGCAATCACCTGCAAATACCTCCGTAGAGCCACACCTGAGCCCACCAGACCTACGCCTTCAGCACGCGCATCAGACGTCCGCGCAGCCGCATGATCGCTCTGGTATGAATCTGCGACACACGCGACTCGCTTACCTTCATGATCTCCCCCACCTCTCTCATGGTGAGCCTCTCATAATAATAAAGCGAAATGACCAGCCGTTCCTTTTCCGGCAGTTGCTCAATGGCCTTTACCACAATATGGTAGACCTGATCGAAATACAGGAGCTCCACCAGATCGAGCGTCTCGGAATCCGCCACATATTCCAGTAGGTTGCGATCATGCTTGTCGTCCAGATATCGGTGCAGCTCATCAATACTGATCAGCCCTACACCACGGGCTTCGTTTAGCAAGAGATGGAATGCATCAAGGGAGATGTTGAGAAACTCAGCTACCTCCACGTCGCTCGCAGGCCGCCCCAGGCATTGTTCCAGTTCAGCATACGCGCGCTCCAGCCTGCTAGCCTTCTGCCGGGTCGAACGCGGCATCCAATCGAGTGCACGCAATTCATCCAGAATTGCTCCTTTGATACGAAACTCCGCGTAAGTTTTAAATTTTACCCTGCGTGTAGAGTCGAACTTATCAACCGCATCAATCAGGCCAATAGTTCCCGCATTAATCAGATCATCCACTTCCACGTGGGAAGGAATGCGCCTTGCAATGCGCGCTGCAATGTACTTCACCATCGGGAAATATTCGAGCACAACGTCGTTACGCTTCTCGATGTCGCGCTCCGTCTGTTTCAGCTTGGGAGATTCAACAGGAACAGTCTGCATATCTCTCACCACCCACAGTCAGGTAAACTGCTTCAGCCATTACACGGGAATCAAGATGCCAAAGACCAAAACTCAATATACTAGCAATACTAGCAAGAATCGTATCCAATTCTGCTCCAATGTAACGATTCTCTGGGTTTTAGAGTTGAATAGGTAGGCTTAATGGCACGACTGAGCGCATGCGGAGATACCCTGCATGCCTGATACGCAAAAAGTTATGAGATTATGTAGAAAATTAAAAGGAGACACTGGCAGGCTGATAATATGAGGGCAAATTCTAATTAAAAAAGACTGGTAAATATATTCTAAAACCTAAAATGGACGTTTTATAAGTCTAGAAGCCAGAAATGCCACAATTCTGACGCTTTTATGACGGTTTCTTGACAGAATATGGCCGTGTGCCTGCCTCCCCTGGGGTTAGAAATGGTAGGGTCAGTTCATGAACCGTCCCTACAAAAAGATGTGACATGAGTTCAGTCTTCCCCCATCCTATATTCAACTCCCACCCCATCTCCAACAAGAGCAGTGCCCTACAGGGAAAAGACTACCCCTTTTGCGCTGTAGGAATTCTGAAACCGCGCTATACTCATTCACAAGTAACAGGGATAGCCCTGCACCAAAATTATTTATGAGGTCCGGAGCTTCCGATAAACAGTCACAACCCAGCGAATCATCCGGAATCCAGGAGCCAGCCAAGCACCAACAGCCAGACGGAATCCCCAGGCGCAGGCCGGCGGAGCTGAGAAGGCTCTACGGGGGCCGGCTTTATCCCTTGATTGCCAGAATGATGGCGAAAAATCCGGCGGAGCGCTTTCAAACTT
>CAYVXD010000124.1:0-12534 GCA_964454265.1 uncultured Candidatus Sumerlaeota bacterium
ATAATCCCGGAGCTTGCCTTCCAGACCACCCGTGGTGAGCCTACCGGACGAACTACCAACCCAGAGATCGGAGTCCAGACTGTGGGCTCAATCTTCTCTGGATCCAACCAGGTATCATTATCATATTGTGCCCCTGAGAGCGCAAGCTTGTTAAAGAAATGCGCATAATAATTTCCCGTTGCTCCTTTTCCGTTAAAGCATACATTGAATTCTACTCATTCTTTCCTGAAAATCAATAGCTTAGACCATCTCCATTCATCTGCGGATTAATTATTGCAACTACAAATAGGGGCACGCCGCAGCGTGCCCCTACACTCTTAGCCTTTACGCGGAACGCGCTATTTCCAGAGTGTAATCATTATTAGCATCAGGGCCATGAGAATAGATTAAAAATATGTCCATAAGGTTGCCGGTGTTAGCGGTAATACGTGTAAACCTATTAGTCTGCTCGACTACTCTGCTGGAATGTAGAGACGAAGATCGGCCGAGATTGGGGAAGATGATGTTGTGATGCAGAGCGCTTTGAGGTATGTGAGTACTTCAATGGGCTTGTGATACTTCTCCACCTTAGCCCGGATTTTCTGCTGCCATTGGAGCGACTTATCGGCAACGCGCCTCAAGGCATTCCCTGCCTCTTCGAAATTCACATAGAGTATACACGAGGGATTCTGAAGCGCGTGCTCTCGGACTTGCTTGTAGAGGTCATTGGCCGTGATGTTGCTTTGGGCGGCTGCGCGTACCGCCAGATTCTCTGCCAGTGTTTTACTCCCCAGCATCACCACCAGATAAGATTCAAGAAATCCATATCCGATTGGCCCAAATGGGGTCTGGCAGGATCGAATCGTGTGGTTTTCCACGTGCGTTTCCTCGAGCGGGAAGCTCTGCTCGCCCAGGCGGATCTGCTGAACGTGTTGCGCGAGGAGCTGGCGAACCTTATCAGTATCGGAAGCTTTAACAAAGAGCTCTGCTGTAAATTGAGGGAAGAGCAATCCAGGCTGGATGTTGCACAATGCTAATGTCAGTTCATTGTCCATGTAAGGGAAGATATCACGAACAGGATTGATGCCCGACGCAGCTTCAATAGCACTAAGCCAGGCCTCTGGTGTTATGGATGGAAAGAGCTCAAGAAAGGCTGCAAGCTCGGTGAGCGACCTGCGCAGTTCCGGCCCCTGCACCTGGAAAAAGCCCAGGGTATCAATCGAAAGAAAGGACAAGGCCGAGGGTTTTGCAATTATCGAGGCAGCTGAAGCCCCGGATAGCGCTTGGGCTGTGGCCTTATAACGGAAGTGAAAATTGCCAACGAATCCGTTGTGAACGGAAAAGACCACGCGCCAGTATTCATGGTGCTCCAGCATCTTTGACAGCGAGGCCAGGGTTTGCTCTGGAAAGCGCTTTTGAATCGTACCGCTCGGCAAGGCACCAAGTAAGCGGAGGCAGAGTTGCGGAATGATGTAGCAGATGAGTCCTTCGGCCTTTTCCATTCCGGCGAAGGCCAGCTGAAACTTGCTGCTATCAGCCAACGTGTTCCGGCTGTTTTCCACCTTCATGTCAATTACGTGTTTGAGATAGGCAGTATTGTTTGAGCGCAGCGAGAGTACAACCGTGCGGCCAAAGCGCAGGTAGGAGAAGGCGTGCTTTGCCTTTTTGGCGTCGTAGAGATTGATCAGTGTGCCGCGATAGTGCTCAGTGCGGAGTTTTAGTCCTGGATAGAGCTGGGCGACCAGCTCGGCTAGTTTTTCTTCAAAGCCTAGTTGAGTTTTTGATAACAATAGCAACCCGGGTTGCTCGGCATCCGGCACCGAGATCAGGGCGAACACCACATGGCGGCCGAACCATCTCTTAATAAACGTTTCACCCAGGCGAAGCGTGGTGCGGCGTTCAAATCGGTGCTTTTTCTCCTGGAGGCGCTGCCATTCTTTGGACGACAGGAGCAGTCGCGACAGGGCGCCACTCGAGCCGAGCTCTCGCGCAAATTGCATTGATTCAATGCGTTCCCAGAGCGTGTTAAGATTGCGCAGCGAGATATAGGCCGGTGTATCAGCCGGTAAGAGCCGGGCGAGCTCTTCCGTATAATCTGGGCCGCCGCGCTGACGTACGTAGATAAAAAACGCCAGGAGCACGATGCTACACCCCAGCAACACACTCAGCATAATCCTGTTTTTTCGTTTCATACCAGCTCCTGCGCCATCAGTTCATTGAGCGCCTGAGACAACCAAAAACAATGAAAAATGCATAATGCAAATTTTAGTCGAACCTCGGTTGCGAACGTTACGCCGCTGAGCTTCTGTGTCTGAGGGATTATTATACTGGTGTGCCGATTGTAATGCCATCTGAGCGAGGTCAAGGTCTCAAGGTATAAAGACTGACAAGTCATGCGGCTTTTTCGTAGAGCAGGCATGCGGCAAAGTGTCCGGGTTTGTGTTCAAGGAGTTGGGGCACAACACTATCACACGGATCAAATCGTTTGGGGCAGCGGGGATGGAAGGGACACCCAGGGGGAGGATTTACCGGACTCGGCACATCGCCTTCCAGTATAATTCGTTTTCGCTTGCCCTTGGGATCAGGTTGCGGCACCGCAACGAGAAGGGCCTGCGTATAGGGGTGCAGCGGTGCGTCAAAGATCGCCTCTTTTGGCCCGATCTCGACTGTTTTCCCTAGATACATTACCGCTACCCGATGGCTGATATGGCCCACCACACTGAGGTCGTGGCTAATGAAAATGAACGCGATTCCGAATTTTTCCTGAAGTGACTGTAGCAGGTTGATAATCTGTGCCTGGATTGAGACGTCCAGCGCGGAAACCGGCTCATCGGCCACAACGACCTTTGGTTCAACAGCCAGTGCGCGTGCAATCCCGATGCGCTGCCGTTGGCCGCCGCTAAATTCGTGTGGAAAGCGCTTGATGTGGCTGGGGTCGAGCCCGACGGCATGCAGCAGCTCGGCCACGCGTTCCCACTTTGCACGTCCGGAGGCCAGCCGATGAATGGTAAGCGCCTCCGCGATGATGCTCCCCACGGTCATGCGTGGATTCAGAGAGGAGAAGGGATCCTGAAAGATCATCTGTATTTTACGGCGATAGGGAAGGAGCTCTTTGTTTGAAAGGGTCGCCAGGTTCGGGGAATCTTCCAGATAGACTTCACCGGCAGTTGGCCGAATGAGTTGAAGAATCACGCGGCCCAGGGTAGTTTTCCCGCACCCACTTTCGCCGACCAGCCCCAGGGTCTCTTTTACCTCGAGATGCAGGCTAATATCATCAACAGCCCTCACGTAATCGCGCGTGTAGGAGAACAGACCCTTACGAATGGGGAAATACTTCTTCAGGTTGTTGACCCTGAGCAAAGGAAAGTGAGTCATTGGGGTTATCCATTTCGCGGTCTTCTGCAATAGTCACATCGCAGTTATCAACTGTATAACAAGATTTCATTTATGCTATTTTCCTACCAGTCTCAATTATATGCCCGGTAAAATTAGTGGGCCTCGCATTGTTCAAATCCTCGTCCGAGAAGAAATGGGGGTCAATGTCAAGGCCAAACAGTCGACGTATCTCAACGACAGCGTCCACTTTCTCTTCTAGAGTCCAGTTTCCTACATCCTTGGAGAATATAGCGAGATCTATATCGCTAAGAGCCCTTTCTTGGTCAGAAACCTGCGAGCCAAAAAGGAAAATTGCGCTTATGTTCATTCGCTGTTTTAAATAATTATAGAGCTTAGCCAGCCTCGTATCTATTTGAGAGCATTTCCGAGCCACTTCACTACCCCCTCTGTCTTAGTTAGATAAAGAGAAGCGAGGTCTCTTGTGGCTTCTTTTGAAAGCTTTATGACCTCTTCCGGATATCTTGATTCAATATAAAACGTATTCAGTCTATCGAGGAATTTTCTTTTTTCGTCATTCAGCTTTATGCTTGTCATTTCGGCTAATCTAAGAAGGTCATGAATTCTGGGCGGAAAGATCTTTTTTTCTTTAACTATTATTGCCTTAATCAGCTTTTCTATTGCCTGCTGGCAACAAAACAATACATAGAGGTAACGCTCAGCCTTGAACATCGCCTTTGCAGTTTCCCAATCGTATTCAAAGAGCCTCAGCCATTTTGCAATATCTTCATCCATCACACCTTACTCTTCAGCGTAATGTGCCTTTCTGGGTTCTCACTGCAACCAAGAGAAGCGTGCAAGCTAATTGGTGGGTTGGTGCCCTTGACCATGCAATGTGGACGTAGTGATCAAATGGCGCCATCGTACGTATCATTATGCGAGCTTTCTGGCAATGGCATTCCTCGATACTTCCGCGTAAAAATGTTTCTACCCTACGACTGACGATGCTCACTCATTTTACAAAGAGCGGCTCATTATTCATCCATACGTAATTCTGAGGGAAGTTTTGCAAGGATAAAGTCCCTTATTTGCTGTGCGATTCCTACAGCTTTTTTTGCGTCTTCAAACAAAGGCTCTTCGAATTCGGCATATCGGATTTCCACAGCAAAGGGGGTAAGAAAAGCAGCCTTTTCTATTAGTGTTTGAAAAGAAGGGTCTTTTTGAGTTGCAAGAAGAAGCAAGTCCTCGACAGAATGGGTCTTGGGGAACTCTATTTCCTGCCACACTAGATAAGCCTTGATATATTTTTCTCCCGCCTGTTGCGCATGAAAGCAAATTATCTCAGTAAAGGGTTCATAAGAATCCAAACCATTCTTTGCCGTCACCAAGTCGCGTCGCGCTTTCTCAACCCAGTTTCTTACAAGGTCAGCACTGCTCTTTTTCATAGATAACCATACCTTTTCTCATGACTGTATTAATGAAAGCCTGAGGAACTTCGCTCCATTCTTCTATTTCTTGGGGTGTATATACGATAATATCTTTGGGAACCAACAGTCCGGCGAGTGCCTTATATACAGGGACAGAACGGCGGTATCGCGGAAGATCGGAATTCATTATAATCAAAATGTCCAGATCGCTTCCATCTTTGGGCTTTCCGTACGCGTAAGAGCCAAAAAGAATGATTTTGTCTGGACGGACTTTATTCACTATGCGATTAACAATCTCCTTCAAGAGCCGCTCATCAACGCGCTTAATTTTTTTCAAAATAATTTCTGCCATTACGTATTCTTCTCTATTCCTACCGCAAGGCGAGTTTTAGCACCGCGTCCATCTTATTTACCAGGTGAAATTTCGTCTTCTTGCGAACCTCTTCGGGAATATCATCGAGGTCCTTCTTATTGCGGGCAGGAAGTATCATTTGCTTAATCCCTGCCCTGTGTGCAGCGAGCACTTTTTCTTTAATGCCGCCGACTGGCAAGATATTCCCCTTGAGTGTGATCTCGCCAGTCATGGAGATAAAGTCTTTCACCAGCCGCTTGGTCATAAGTGAGGCCACAGCCGTACAGATGGTAATGCCGGCTGATGGGCCATCCTTCGGAATAGCGCCGGCGGGAATGTGGATGTGGATGTCTTGTTTACCAAAAGCGGTTTCTGGAATCTTGAGCTTGCGCGCCTGGGAGTGGATGTAGGAGACGGCGGCTTGTGCAGATTCCTTCATCACATCACCCAGCTGGCCTGTGAGCAGCAGCTTGCCCTTCCCCTCGGTGGCTGATGTTTCAATGAAGAGAATTTCGCCACCTGCCTGAGTCCATGCTGTGCCAATCGCCACACCTGGCTCGCCCATGCGCTGAGCCACTTCGGAAAAGTAGCGCAGTGGGCCGAGATATTTCGTCACATTTTTTTCAGTCACGCGAACCGGACTCGTCTTATTCGAGGCAAATGCACGAGCGACCTTTCGGCAGATGTTACTTATTTCGCGCTGGACATTGCGCAAACCGGCTTCGCGCGTATAGTTCTCGATGATCTGTCGAATCGCCGCATCAGTGAAGCTGATCTGCCCGGGCTCCAGCCCATTCTGATGAATCTCTTTAGGAATGAGATAGCGCTTGGCGATCATGACCTTCTCTTTCAGCGTGTAGCCTGAGAGAAAAACAGTCTCCATGCGGTCGCGCAGTGCTGGAGGCACAGGATCCAGGAAATTCGCGGTGGTGATGAACATCACTTTAGACAGGTCAAAGGGCATGTCCATATAGTGGTCAGTGAAGCTATTATTCTGTTCGGGATCGAGAACTTCAAGCAGAGCCGATGCGGGATCGCCGCGGAAGTCAATTCCCAGTTTATCTACTTCGTCGAGCATCATAACGGGATTATTTGAGTCGCACTCTTTGATGCCTTTGATTATACGGCCGGGCATGGCGCCGATGTACGTGCGCCTATGGCCGCGAATCTCTGCTTCGTCGCGCATGCCGCCCAGACTCATGCGGTAGAACTTGCGCCCCAAAGCGCGTGCAATGGATTTTCCTAACGACGTCTTTCCCACGCCCGGCGGGCCTACAAAGCAGAGAATCGGTCCCTTGAGCTGTTTTTTGAGTTTTATGACCGAAAGATATTCAAGGATGCGCTCTTTCACCTTGTCGAGGTTATAGTGATCCTCATCGAGGATTTTTTGTGACTGATGAATATCAATGTTGTCTGTGACACTTTTGCACCATGGGAGAGCGAGAATCCAGTCGAGGTATGTGCGGCTGACGGTATATTCTGCCGAGGCAGGCTGCATAGCTTCGAGTCGGCGGAGTTCCTTTTCTGCCACCTGCGTGGCATGTTCAGGCATCTCGGTGGACTCGATTGCCTTGCGTAATTCAGCCAGCTCTGCGCTAACCCCCTCTTCTTCGCCAAGCTCTTTTTTAATCGCCTTGAGCTGTTCGCGCAACAGATATTCGCGCTGACTCTTGTCTATGGTGGTCTTGACCTGGGATTGAATTTTGCTGCCGAGCTCGAGTACTTCGAGCTCCCGATTTAGAATTACCAGAATACGCTGGACGCGCTTTTTTACGTCAACCATCTCAAGGATTTCCTGCTGCTCGGGTAATTTCAGCGACAGATTTGAGGCAATCAGATCGGCCAGTTTCCCCGGGTCCGACACGTTCATCGCAGCCACGCCAAGGTCTTCGGTCAGAGGGGAGAGTGAGATGATCTTCTGAAGCGTGGTCTGCGCATTCTTCATCATGGCCAGCACTTCTTTGTCGGAGATGCTGATCTCTTGTAGCACTTCGATGCGTGCCTTCCGGTAGGGCTCCTCCCGGACAATTTCGGAGATGCGAATACGGCGCGTGCCGTGAACAAGAAGCCGCATCGTGCCGTCAGGAATCTTGATCATCTTAAGAATGACACACGCCGTTCCAACATCATAATATCGCTCCTCATCTGTCTGCTGATCGCCTTCAGCAGGCTTTCGAGCAAAAATGCCCAGTGTCCGGTCACCAAGGAGCACTTCATCAACCAACTTCTTGGATGTCTCTTCGGTAACGATCAGGGGAGCAATCATGAAGGGAAAGATGACAAAGTTGTCTAGCCCCAGGATAGGAAGAACCTCAGGCACTTCACCCTGTTCGCTCTCTTTGACCAGTTGGGTGACCTTGTCGGCCATGACGGGCTTTTCCGTCATCGTACAACCTCATTTTTTCTAAGCTATCAGACAGCCGCTCAGTAAGAGAAATTCTTGCGTGTAATTCACATTGGGTGCGCCATGGACAAGTAAAACAACAATGTTAGGGTTCCAGCTCAATCTTTATCTTAACACCTTCAGTTCGCTTCTTCGATTTCGGAATAGTTAAGCGTAGAAAGCCGTCTCTGTATTCTGCTATAATATCTGTTAGTGACAACCCGGCAGGCATCGCAAAAACCCGTTCAAAGCGGCCATAGCGGATTTCCATCAGATAGAAGTTCTCTTTGCGCAACGGTGTCTCCTCCAGGCGTCTGCCGCGGATAAGCAACAAGTTGTTGTCAACCGAGATGTCCATATCTTCCTGTCTGACTCCGGCAACCTCCATTTTGATCACCATGGATTCGCTCGTCTCGTACACGTCGGTCGGAGGATTCCAGATTCTCTCTGAAAGAGAGACGAGTGGGCGCTGGCTGGAAAAGAAATTGTCGAACACCGTCTTGATTTCATCCGGTGGAAATGCACAGCGGCGAAGCTCTGAGTCGCTCATCTTAATCCGCATTGCCGTTACTCCTTTCACTCGCTAACGACAGAACGTCTGAGGCGAAGCTGCCCAACGGCTCAAGGGAATTTTTCCCTTTCTTCACGCTCTTTTTATCTCTTACTTGTACGAGGGGAGATGATAGAAATCAACAGAATTTTCTCCAGCGCGTGCTCTTTTCTCGAGATGAGCGGTACAAACGTCGCAAGTCCACAAGCGCGAATGCTTTATTTCTTGCCGGGTCAGAGAACCATCGCGTTTCTGTTCTTTTTTGGCGACAATTTTCTGCTTGCAGGGACGCAGTATCCATCGGATGTAATACGGTTTGACAAGACACCAGAATGAGAATAAGAATCAGCCGCCTGCGGACACTCCAGTTTTTCCGCCAGATATTTGCCGGACACCTGAGAAAGCGCTTGCAGGAGGATCAAATTGACATTGTGACCAAGAACAATCAGGGCGAGATTGATCCACACTGGAAACGGCGTGTGCCGTTGCCGGAGTTTCGCGAAGACCTGCGCTGGATTGTCGCGCAAACGCAAGAGCGACACATCCCGCTGGTGCTCTTCATTCCTGTCTTTCCTCTCCGCACATATCAGGACCTACCGGTGCTGCGGCAATATCAGAAGGTGGTTAGCGAGCTGCCCGTGTCCGAAACTGTGCAAAAAATTGATCTTGAGCAATTCTTTGACCGCACCCAGGACGCTGTGATGTTTCACGATTTCGCCCATCCTAATGCCGCAGGTCATCGGACAGTTGCCCAGGCCCTGACGCCTGTACTCCTCAACATTTTGGCACAGACTACATCGCAAGGTATTCCTGCAGGTGCCGCTAAACCTACCCGGGATTCTTCACAGACAGCCACGCAGCAGATAAAGTAAGCTGTGTCGGCACAGCTGTTGCCTGGCCAGCTGCGGAGTATGAAATGCGCTCCGCCTGACCCGCATTGCTAAGGTTTGACAACAGGAAGTATAGTTGTCCCGTGGGGGAGAATGCAGAGAGACGGCTTGTGCCGTCTGTACTTGTCACGGATAAAATCCATTGCCTCGGCAAGAGAGGTGATGGGACGCATCTGCATAGTGCGAACGTCATCGGCTTTCAGGCCCGAAAGCAGCAGAATATCCACCTGACTGGCTTTTCGGAGTGTGGCGTGGGCCGTCTGGCCGTAAATGTGATAGGAGCTACGCAGATGCTGCTCCAGGATTTTAATATCCCGATGGACGAACCAGGGGAAAAACTCGGGATGGCCAAATCCTTCAGCACATTCTGCAACAGCCACGATGGTTCCTCCGGGCCGCGTCACGTGGAATGCCGTATCAATGGCCTTGTGCGCTTGGATAAAGTTGATGTCGCTGGGATGGCCTCCGGCACTGACGATTACGACATCGTACGCTTGCCCAACCTGCGCTGTGAAGAGGCTAGCGTAATAGTGGCAGGCGCGGATGTGCGAGTCGCGGTAATGACCTGAAAAAATCCGGATGATCTCCCGATGCGGATTCAGTACAGTACTAATCAGCAGAGTTGGGCGCACCAGCTCGCATGCTTCGAGCATATCGAGGTGCACAGGATTTCGGTCAAGTTTGCTAGGGCCAACCCCCGAGTGACGTCCGCTGTCTGCAAGAACTAGCAGATGATTGGCGGCACAACTGCGAGCCGAAGCAATGCCGGGCAAGATCATCTTGCGCCCTCCACCAAAGCCTGCGAAGTAGTGAAACGTGACTGTGCCGATGAGCAGCAATTTAGATTTCGCAAGCCCCCGGAGGCTGATCTCCACTGGTGTCCCTCGCGACGTGGTTCCTAGGTACCGGCATGAGGACTGGTCTGATGAGTGGTCAATTAATGCGATTCTCTCCGCGGCCTCTTGGCCGACGATCTGTTTCTGTTCTTCGCGAGTCTGTGAGCGGTGGATGCCAAGCGCAAAGAGCACCTCAATCTGGGATTCCTTGATTCCGCAGTCGCCAAGACGATTCAGCAGCTCGGGCAAAATGTGCTCCACCCCGCTGTAGCGTGTTACATCAGGCACAATGATTCCAACGCTATCTCCCGGCGCAAAAAGCGCTTCAAACCCAGGACTGCTGACCTGATGATCAAGAGCCGAGGCGAGGAGGCCGACCGGGTCGGCATCGGGCTGAGCGGGGCGAGCTGCAATCACGTCGTAGGGCTCCGGAGGAGATGGAACCTCCAGAACACCCTTTCCGTATCGCAGCTGGAGAACCTCTGACATTGCCATTGTATCTGATTTGTTCTGTTAGCCCTTTCTGATGTTTGCTTTACCCTGTTGACGTAATCATTGCAAACGATTTTCTTTCCGATTGAATGGTCAATATTGAGCTGGGATTATCCTGGGGTGCGGTCTGGTGGGCACTATTAGCTGCTACGCAAAGACAGACCGGACGGCTTCCATGAGCTTGTCAAAGTCAACGGGTTTTGGCAGGTAAACGAATTGCTTAGACTCAGCCAGCTCAGGTGAGAGACGCAACGACGTTGCAGTAATAAATATAAATGGCGTGTCATTTCCCAATCGGTGGCGCAGTTCAGCAAATGTCCTCGAGCCGTCCATTTTCGGCATGAGGAAATCAAGAAGCACCAGGTCGGGCTGAAACTTCTGAGCCAGCTGGATAGCCTCTTCGCCGTCACACGCACACAGGGGTGTATAGCCCTCTCTCTTGAGCAGTATCTCAAGAACGCGAAGCACTTCCTTATCATCATCCACAATCAGAATTTTCTTCGCTTCAGTCTTTTCTGTCATGACCTGTTCCGCTTTCGTCTGCCGCGCTCTCCAGGCTAACGCCTCTCAGCGGATTTAAATAAAATTCAAATATGCTCTAATACATTTAGACTGCAATATCAAGCAAATGTTTAAACCGCTCCCGTCGCTCCAATATGTGAAAGAGCCTGCTTTGGCTTTTCAGAGAACTTCCGAGGAGAAGATAATGGAACAAAAGATTTCCGTCTAGACAATGCGATGCTATTTGTCAAGAGAGATGATGCTATTGAGGCGAGAGGCAAACTGGTTTGTCAATTGCCGACGGGAATAGTCGCTCAGGCGGTCCCACGGCGGCACAGCGAGCTCGTTGCGTCGCCAGCGCGCGTAAAAGGTGAGAATCGCCTGCTTGATTCCCGGAATATCTGCCGGGTAGACGCTTGCGCCTGCTCGTGTCTCATCAATAAGCTGCCGACACACCCCGTCCGGCACCAGCGCAAGGATCGGTCGCCGCGCCCTGAGGTACTCGAAGACCTTCTGCGTCACCATAATGTTGGTATTTGCGCCGTCGGGAATCATAATGAGCAGCACGTCAGCGTTGACCTGCTGTTGCAGTGCCTCCTGGTATGACACGAAGTCGCAAACGTGCACTACATCATCGAGCTGACGACGCTTTATAAGCTGCATCATCTTCGCATCCAGACGGGTAAACATGAGCACCTGTAACGTTGTGCGCATGTCAGGTTCTTCTTCCAGTAATTGTGCAATGGCGCGCAGGAATGGCTCAGGAGTACGCTGGCCAAACGATGTTCCCGTGTAGGTAATGGTGAATTTCTCGTGCGGAGTGCGCGTAAGATCGCGGAAATCGTCCTCATCAAATCCATTGGGAATGGTCATGCACTTCTCTTCTTGCCCGGGCACCAGCTGGCGACAGTGCCTGGTAATGGGTTCCGATACGGTGATGACCAGGTCTGCACGCCGCACCACACGGCGCTCCAGCGCGGCTGAAAACGACCGATGCAGCACGGTTGGGGGATCAAAAAATATCGGATTCTGAACCCAACCGTCTCTGAAGTCAGCCACCCATTTTACAGGATGGCGCCTGCGCAATCGCAAGCCCACAAGATGTGTGGAGTTTGGGTAGGAGGTCGTATAAACGACCGCAGGATTATGCTCATGGATGAGACGGCGTGCTGCAATTACCGCAAACGGCACCCAGAGCACACGGTCGTCGGGAATAAAAAGCCAGCGGCGCAAAAAACGCATCATCCCCCGACCGGAAACGCTCGCCCGGCGTACCTGCTGCTCGCGCGCTCCTTGTCCTTTCTCAGCGCCTCGCCACCTGATGCACTTCTCACTTAGCCGGTACGGGTCGAGTGATCCGCAGCGGTAAACCGGCACCCCCTGTTTTGTTATCTCTTGCAAGGGCCGGTCATCCTGCAAAAATGTGCGCGCAGTTTTTACCGTCAATACAATAGGCTGCCATCCGAATTCCGGTAGGTATTTAATGAACTTGATCACACGCCGAACTCCGCTCATTGCGGGTGGGAAATCGTAGGTTATCAGGAGAATCTTTTTCATACGGATTGAATCTCTGGAGAGCTTGTCTGATAATTCGGGTTTTCTTTGTAGTGGTGCGACTTGGCCGCCTCTGTAGGCTTCATCGCACCTTTTGTCGCTCAGAAGTCAGGCTGTTAGGGCCGAAGCCATTGAAAAAGCAGAAACAGAAGCTTGACTGGAGACGGTGGAACAGGCTCCCGGCCTGTTCACATCTGCACAGCCAGGGATCCTTGCCCTCCCCGAAAAGGCAGGCAG
>CAYVXD010000125.1:0-12358 GCA_964454265.1 uncultured Candidatus Sumerlaeota bacterium
TTCTCCATGCCGCGCGATGTATTGAGTCCGGCGTTCTCGGTTCTCAGGCAGGAATTGGACTCAATGATCCGGGTCATTTACCTATTGGCCACAAAGGATCTCGCTGAACGGAGAAGGCTGATTCAGTCCACGCTACGGGGCGAAAAATGGAAGGTCCAGACTGCCAAGGGCAAACTCCGGGAGGTCACCGACAGGGAGATGGTTGACCTTACCCAGCGGCTCCAGGGATGGACGCAGTCCGTCTATCGGTTTGGGTGTGCATTCGTCCACCTCTCAGATTTCCACAATCATTTTGCCCAGAATCCATTTGACAAGCTCTCGGATCAAGAGAAGAAGCATATTCTTTCACACATGCGCCACTATCATGGAGGCCCAGCCCACGACAATCCGGACATGCAGGAGCTTTCAATGTATATCCCGAGGGTCTTCGAAAAGATCGCCGACAATACGAAGTGCTATCTTGAGCAACTTGAACGTGGCGAAACGAAGGACTTATGATGCCCAACCATCGGCTGCAGGCGACGCGGACAAGCCGCGCGCCTGAGCCGTGACGTTAAATGCATAGCAGGAGGTAATAACATGGCCGACGTTATGTCGATCCTCTCGGTGGCCATTACGACAGTCCAAAAGCTGCGAGAGGTGGCAAAGAAGATCAAGGATGCTGAAGTAAACAACCTCATCGCGGACCTGAACATGGCTCTTGCGGACTTAAAGATGCAATTTGTTACTCTCCAAGAAGAGAACATGAAACTTCGCGGAGAACTTCAGCAGGCGCGCGAACAAACTGATTTCCGAAAGAAAGTTTCCCTTCGAAAGGGGCTCTACTATCTGACGGAGGCCGTGGAAGGGCGTCCGGAAGGACCATATTGCCCACAGTGCTTTGATGCGGAAAACAAACTAATCCTCGTAAAAGAGGTTAGAGGGGGATACCGGCAACTCGGCAATCGACAATGTGCCAAATGCAAGACTTATTACTGGTAAAAAGCAGATTTTGCATCTAACCAGCGCCTGGAGCACGACGCGGAAGACCGCGCGGCTCAGGCGCAACGTTAGGCCGATGAAGCGTACACGGGGGTAATATGGGAACAGAATACGAGATTAAGTTGAAAATGGGAAAAATGAAATATACCATTAATTTACAGGGAGAATAGCAAGGGTATCCATGTCAGTATCTACACGTTTTGCCTGTCTAGCAATCGTCACGTTCTTCGTCTTCGGGAATTCGTTTTCTGCTGAATCATCCAAAAACGCGCCGAGGCTTCCAATGAACGACGAGTTTGAGAATTCCCTCCGCCATGTTTGGCTCAACAAGACAGTACATGAGTCTCGCCTTCTCCATGATATGGAGCATCTATCCGGTTGGTCGGTGACAGGAATTGCTCAAATAGAGCTTACCCAGGATCGTTCCATTGACGGTTCCACATCGCTCAGATTCCAGACCACGTTGCGTGATGAAGAGCTGATTAAGCGGAATCCGGGGGGACGGATGATGGGGTCGGCGGCGGCTGTGCTGAAGTTCCCCAAGCCACAAGACTGGAGCGACTTCAACCGAATAGCACTTTGGGTGTACGTCCATCCATCCGACGTTCGCGTTCATACCTTCTATCTGCGCTTTACCTGTCTGGATGCCCCTTCCTCAATCACCTATCCCCACTACGCCAGCGTAATCCAGGGACTTGCGCCTGGGCAATGGAATTACGCCCTGTGGGAGATCCCTAATCTGCGTCGGGATAAGGTTACGGAATTCAGAATCGTGAAGCTTACGACTGGCCACGACCCGAAAGAAAGCGGGTATGTAACGTATGATCTTGATCGCCTCGAACTACAGCGTGTGGATGCGGAAAAGTACGAGGGGTGGGAAGTCGCGCCAGGAAAAATCGCCTATAGCCATGTAGGATACAAACCAAACCAGTCAAAAGTTGCCCTGGCAAGCGGTTTATCAGCTTCGCAATTCCAGCTCAGAGATGCGCACTCCGGAAAGGTGGTTTTGACCAAGCCCGTCCGTTCTGTGAAAAATGATCGTGGAGAGTTTCAAATACTCGACTTCTCAGAAGTTCGGGAACCAGGAGAATACGTCATTTGGGCCGGTGACCGCACAAGCCGGCCTTTTGTGATTTCCGACACGTTATGGCTCAATACAATTCGCAAAGTGCTGAACTGTTATTACTCACTAAGATGCGGGTTTGACGTACCTGGCGTACATCCTGAATGCCACAAAGATGTGCAGGGAATCCACGACGGCAAGAAAAAGGTTATCAACGGTGGATGGCATGACGCCGGCGACCTTTCCCAGGGATCTTTTCGAACCGGCATGTCGGTTTACGCAATGCTGCAACTCATGCAACAGCTCGAGCAACGCAATTTAGACCCATCCTTACGAGAGCGCATTCTGGAAGAGGCACTGTGGGGGTTGGACTGGCTGCTCAAAACCCGATTTGGCGACGGCTATCGCATCACGTGGAACGGTATGCAAATATATACGGATGGCATCGTCGGCACGCTTGACGACGTGGTAAAGCCGGCGCAGAATAATCCCTGGGAAAACTTCATCGCTTCCAGTGTCGAGGCATTCGCTCACCTTGTATTGAACAAACGGAATCCCGGCCTGGCCCGACAATGTCTACAAGCTGCTGAGGAAGACTGGGAAGCGGCGGTGCAGCTACAACCGCAGTGGTTGGACGCCGGAAAGGTCGTTCTCACCGGCGGCGGAATCATAGATAACCGGGTGCCATTTTCCCATCGGTGGTTTTCCGGCGGAATGTATTTGACGCTCTCCTGGGGGATCGTGTCTTCCATTCATCTTTACGAGGCCACGGGACGAAGTGACTATGCCAAGCGGGCGGTGGAATACGGACGTCTCCTGATGCAATGTCAGCAGCGAGAGTTTCTTGATAATATCCCGCTCACTGGCTTTTTCTATACGAGTCCAGAGAAGCTGGCCATTGTAAACCATCGTCATGCGGCGTTTGAGGAGTCGCCGTTGCTTGCGTTCATGGCTTTATGCAGAGCGTTTCCCGATCACGAGGATTGGATAGACTGGTACGCTGCGACGACCCTTCATTCTGAATACTTTCTGAAAAGAGGTGCCCAGTTTACTGCCCCATACGATGTTCTTCCGAACGCTGTTTTTCGGAAGGCTGACATACTGAACGTGCCGGATCCTGAGGTGCAGGAAGCCATGCTTCGCCAATTCGAAGAGGGCACGCGCCTGACCGATGAATATCATTTGCGCATCTTCCCAATCTGGAGCACAAGAACCCATCACGGGAATACGGCGGTGCTGCTGTCGCAGACTCTGGCGCTGGTCGCTGCATCGCAGATCAGGAGTAATCTACCTTTGGAAGACCTCGCGGCAACTCAGCTTCAATGGGTGTTGGGCGGCAATCCCTTCTCACAGAGTTTCATGTACGGAGAAGGATACGACTATCCGCCGCTTTATGCCTACAATCCTGGGGATATTGTTGGCTCCCTCCCTGTTGGCATGGATTGTGTGAGAAACGATGAGCCTTTCTGGTCCGCCTCAAACCATTCTACATTCAAGGAGATATGGATTGTTCCGGTGAGCCGGTTTCTCTGGAATACTGTTTACCTGGCGATGCCGGCGTCTGTTCAGGGAGAGCTGAGAGGTGAAGAGACCGACACGATTGTATTTTGCGCCCGAGCAACTGAGATATGCAAGAATGTCAAAGTGGATGCTTCGGGAAAGTTTCAAACGGAGCTACCAGCAGGACAATATGAGATAAGATTCGGCTCCGCTTCCCGGAACCTCACAGTGGTTTCCGGCGGGAACTACCATCTCACATTGAACCCGGAGCAGAGTGTTGATTTTGTAGTTGGCGTGAAAAGCCAGGACTTGGGAAGGAAGATTGTTCGGGTTCAGGTTACGGCTGCGGGGAAAGGCCGTCATGATTTCTCCATTCGAGTTTTCAATGGTGCGGTGTCGGAGCACGAAAAGCCGGTGAATCTCAAAACGGGTCAGAAGGTCGAAATCACCTGGGATGTTGCCGTAACCAATCCGAAGGTGCCCTGGGTGGCAGTTATCCTACCCGATGGAGATCTTACATGGAGGCAGGAACTGACCGGAACACTCGAAGGCCAATAAGAGAAGCACAATGCGTCCCAAGCCGTGGGGCATGATGTTACGCTGAACCTGAATCCGGCCCAGTGAAAGCGAAATAGTATATGACCCTGACAATTGACCAGTTGCAAGCACACGGATTCTCGCCTCGCGTGATTGACCTGTGGAAGGCAACCTACGCCGAGACCCTTCTTCCACTCCAAGAGGAAGCTGTTACCCGCTATGGTTTCCTCCAGGGCAAGAATCTGATCGTGTTTGCCCCAACCTCGTCAGGCAAAACATTTCTGGCTGAACTTGCAGCCCTGAAACATCTGGAAGCAAATCGCCGTGTCATCTTTCTCGTCCCGACCAAAGCCCTGGCAGAAGAAAAGTATAGCGCATTCACCAGCCTCTACGGCCCCCTTGGCCTCCGCATTGTGATCTCCACGAGGGAACGCCCCGAAGCAGATGCCCTTGTGCTTGACGGCCGCTATGATCTGCTGATCGCAGTCTATGAAAAAATGAAATCCTACCTGGTATTGCGTCCCGAGATTTTGCAACAAGTCGGCCTGGTCATAGTTGACGAAATCCAGATGATGGGCGATAGCACGCGCGGTGACATCCTGGATCTGCTTCTCACCAAGATTACGCAGTCTCCCTCTCAGACACAATTCATCGGTCTGTCAGCTGCTCTGGGCAACCCTGAGCGCATTGCCTCCTGGCTCAGCTGCGATCTGCTGAACTTCAATAAACGACCCGTGGAACTCCGCGAAGGCGTTTTTAACCTGGCCGACAATTACTTCTATTATCGCTGCTTCAATTCAGGCAAAGAAGGCCGCGAACGCCTTTTTGCAGGAGGGGATAATGTAGGGGCGGTTCGCGAACCGACCCTACTCCTGCCTGAAAGCGACGAAGCGTTCGCACGCGAACCAATCCTGGGTCTCGCACAGTACCTGGCCGAACAAAAGAACGAACAGGTACTCATCTTTGCCCCCACCCGTGCCGTGACACGGGATTGGGCATATCAGATTTCCCAGAGTGTCCGCCTCCCGGCAGTTGATGCAGCCCTCCAGGCCTTAAGCGTCTTCGAAGATTGCCATTCGAAAGAGCTGCTTGCCGCATGTTTTCAGGTCGGCGTTGCCTTCCACAACGCGGAACTCTCGTGGGACTTGCGCCAGATGGTTGAAGATCATTACAATAGCGGAGCCATTCGTATTCTCATCTCCACCTCCACTCTTGGCCAGGGTGTCAACTTAACCGGCAGAAATGTGATTAATTGCCTGCAGATGGTAGACACCGATCCATGGACAGGGTCGTACACCTTCGTTCCTCTTAGTCGTCACCGCTTTAGAAACCAGGGAGGGCGGTCAGCACGCTACCTGAAGGAGGAGAAGTTTGGCCGCTCAATTCTGATTGGCCGAAATGCCGCCGAAGTCGAACGGCTGATGCGCGATTACGTTGCCGCTGAGCTGGAGCCCATTGCGCCCCCCATGTCACTGAAGAAACTCGACCGCTACCTGCTGGATCTCGTCTCCTCAAAAATCGCTATAACGCGCCGCACCTTGCTCGAGTTCTTACAGCGTACGTATACCGGCTCTGTAGGGACAGATTATAATCTGTCCCTGCCATCCCTAGCCTGGACTCGCCGGACCGACGCCTCATCCGGCCGAGATGCCGAAACGCGGAGTCGTGCCGATAAATCGGCGGTTCTGCGTGAATGGATCGACAAGGCAGTAGTGCGAGGCCTCGAGGGCAATCTGCTGATCCAATCCGGAATTCAAGAAGGAATTAGCACTGAGGATGAAGAGATTGAAACCACGGGCCTCGGTACCATTGTCGCCACCACTGGTCTAAATCCCATTACTGTACAGCGCTTTCATCGCTGGCTGCAATCTAACCCTCGCCCTGACGTTAGCCCTCTGGCCATATTGCTCGTTGCTGCCTTTACCCCTGATGCCTACGACTTTCCGATACCTCTCTCGTATCGCGAGAGGACTTCAGCCAATTACATTACACAGGTTCGCACCTTACTCGGTTATGACGATTCGTCTCAGGCGGACACGGCCAGAACCGATGAAACCCCCGCGCAGGGTCTTGATGACTCCGAAGATACACGGACGGATCCTGTCAGTACAGACGAGCCCGCCAGTGCGGGCAAGCCCATGACCACAGCAGACGACTACGTTCGTGGACTGATTGAAAAGAAAGGTGGGTATCGCGATGAGGATCTTGAGGCACTAAAAAAGGCACTTATTCTGGACAGCTGGATTCAGAAAACTGATACGATGAGCATCGAAAATACATACCATCTTTTTTCAGGCACCATAGGAAATCTGGCTTCACACTTCCAGTGGCTGCTCCAAAGCCTCGCATCAATGATCGCCTCGCTTGGTCTTGCGCCAGCATTGCGGCAGTGCGTTGCCAATCTTGCGGAACGGCTGATCTACGGTGTTGGCGAGGACGGACTTGGCTTGACCAGGCTGCGCGTCGAGGGACTTTCGCGAGCGTATATCCAGGCGCTTATCCGCGAAGGATACAACACGCCCCAGAGCCTTGCCGAAGCACAAGTGGCCGGTCTGGAGCAGTGGATTCCAACGCGCGTGGCACAACTACTAATTCAAGAGGCACAGGCATTCACCCAGCGTGCCTACCAGAAAGACAGGGTCGTTTCAGAATCCATGATTCAGACGAGGCCCGCCGCGGCGGGTCGCCCAGAGCGCATACAAGTGCCGCACGGACTACTCCCATCACAACCAACGGTCGTCCCAAAAGGCAGACCCGCAAAGCCTAAAAAACGCGCAAAGCATGGCCAGGAACCCATAACTCTGGAGATTGACTGCAATGCACCTGGCACGATTGTCTTCTGCGGAAAGAAGGTTCAGCTCACCCGGCTTCCTTACAAACTGCTTCTCCTGCTCGCCTCCAGGCCAATGGTCGGCATCCGATACGAAGATCTGGACGACAGCCTGTGGGAAGATGCGAAAGTGGAACGCCAGCAGGTCTCTGCGCATAAGTCAGCCATTATCAAAGCTTTTGCAACCATCATTGGCAAGAGGCAGGCCTCACGGCTTATCAAAACCCACAGCGGATTTGGCCTTTCCTTGCAGATCAACCCCCAGGATATCCACATCATTCCTATTTGCAGGGACGGATCATAATCTGTCCCTACTGCTTCCGAAACACAGGTTCCCCCCTGCAGCTAGTGCATCTTCAAACTTGAAATGATGGGTTGGTGCCTATGGCAAAGTCAGTTGTTGATATGGCGTAGCGCCGGCGTCTCGCCGGCTGTTGTGAAGGCGTCTCGCCTTCACACCCGGAGGGCAGGATGCCCTCGATACAGTTCGCCGCGGCGAACGCTACCCATCAAAGCAATATTGAAAGGGCACTAGGCGTATTGCAATACGCCGCTACCATCAATTGCTATTCCAATTGCCAAAAATCAGGAATTGACTATAATATTAATAGGCAGGACAGCAGGGGTTTAATGCGCCTGAGGCGCATTAACATGTTAGACCCCTATATTGACGTGGTAATCAGGCAAGGCCTGTCTGCCACAGGCAGAGATTTCCAACTTGTAGGGGCAGTTCATGAACTGCCCTACAATCCAATGTCGAAAATGGACTCTGAGGAAAAACAGTATTTACGGAGAATTGGGTCGTACCATCTGGTTTTTTTGCTTGGCAGGGGCGGAACCGGAGAGGTCTACAAGGCCTTCGATCCTGGACGTAACCTCTACGTAGCGATCAAACTGTACTCCACTGCCATTATGTCTGAACAAGAGGCCCACAGGGTCAGGCTGCGCCAAGCCGTAAGCTCCTTTGAGCGGGAGGCGCAGGCCATTTCCGCTCTCACCTACCAAAATGTGGCAAAGATCTATACCGTCAGATCTACTGACGATGGCATACCCTACCTTGTAATGGAGTATGTTGATGGCCCGTCCTTGTCTGATCTGATCCGCAACAAAGCGGAACTCACGTACTCGCAAATTGCGGATCTAATGGCACAGGCTGCAATGGGACTCCGGGCCGCGTATCAGCTCAAGATTCTTCATCTCGACATCAAGCCGGGCAACATCATGCTCACCTCTGATAACGTGGTAAAACTGGTGGATTTCGGCCAGGCAAAGTTCCTCATGCACGAAACATGGCCAGCAGGCGAGCCCATAGGTTTGGAAGGCCCTGGTACGGGCGAACGGCCGGTCACCCCTACACTCGGTACTCCCCGTTATATGTCACCTGAACAGGGGCTTGGACAAACTGGGCAACACCCAGCTGTGCCGTCGGTTGACCATCGCTCTGACATTTACTCGCTGGGCGCAACATTCTACCATCTCCTCGCCGGTCAACCTCCCTATGATGCTACAACCTCGCAGGAACTCATCCAGCAACATGTCGTTGGCACCTACGTCCCAATTTACCTGGTCAACCCAAAGGTACCAGGTGGCCTGTGCGAAATTGTCGCAAAAATGATGGCCAGAGATCCCAATGATCGCTATGAGGACTACGACGAACTCATTCATGATCTTAACCAGGAAAAACTGACTCTTTTATCTAAGGAAGAGGGTGATTTCGTCCCCTATACTGCATCTGCTCATGATTCGTTCCAGGCTCACTCTGATACCGGCTTTGTAGGGACAGATCATGATCTGTCCGTGCCGTCCCCATTGAGCGCGCAGCAATTCTCCAAACGCTCACGACTGGCACCAGAGAAACTGCGCAGGATTCTAGATGTAAAGGTTGGGCCACCCGCGAAAAGTCCCGTGCGACGCTCCATACTCATCGGCTTCGGCGTACTGCTAATATTATTAGGTCTTTGGACCGTTGTGTGGCCACGTTGGTGGAGCTATTCTACTCCTGATACTTTACGGCCAGATACGGCACTTAAGCCGCTCACCTTACTTGTAGATCGGCTGAAACAATTGGCCGTTCCCCGTCAAGAGGGCTTTTCGCGAGAACTTTATTTAGCCCAAATTGCAGCAACGAAAAAGCGAATGCAAAAACTGCGCAGCGCCTTCCTGACGTACGAAGCTGAAATGGGCAAGGCCGTCAATTCACTTAAGGAACTCGCTCGGGCCCGCTACGTTGAGCCAGATGCTCTTGTAGACACGTGGGGCAATAACATCGTGCTGCTGCGGTTTGAGCGCAAATTCCTTTCATACGGATTGGACGGCACAGAAAATACAACTGACGATATCTTGCTCGACTCCTCGGGCCGTTTCCTCAAACTCCCCACTGAAGACATCATCCACACCTTGGAATCTGAGACACGCCAAATAGAGCCTGATTCGGCCCTATAGAAGCACAACCCCACCAATGATACATAGCGCCATAATGCTGCCGTGAATCAGCAGGGACAGATTGTAATCTGCCCCTACTGCCCCAGGCCGGCCTGTCCGCCACAGACGGATTTTAACAGCGAAAACTATTGACAATTCTCACGTGAGGCCTTTATGAAAAAAGGATTAGAAGATCCAGCAGCGAGTTCATTTTCGCGAAAAGTAACATGCTAAAAGAAAAAGATTACATATTTAAGCGTGTAAATATGCTGCTGGATTTCCTGCTTGCCACTCTCGCCTTTCTTGCAGCGCATCTTCTCAAAAACCGCATTCTTTCACCCTATATCGCTCCAACCATGCTCCGCTGGAGCCCACTGTCGCACTACTACTGGCTCCTCTTTCTTATCCCACCCCTGACCGTGCTCATGCTCTACCTGAATGGCTATTACGAGGCCCAGCGGATCCGTAAGGCCCTTGATACCATCAAGATTATCCTGCTCAGCGTGGCTGAGACAACGTTGATCTGTGTGATGATCATCTATATAATATACAGGGGCGACATTATCAGCCGAGGTCAGATTCTCCTGACCCCTACTATTCTCGTCAGTCTGCTCTTAATAAAGACGTTCGTCGTGAGACGCGTGCTCTTGCGGCTTCGTCAGAAGGGCTACAACTTCAGTACGCTACTGCTCGTTGGCGGGGGAGAGAAAATGCGGCAGTTCATTGACCTTCTCGAGAGCCATCCCTTCTGGGGCTTTCTCATCACCGGTATTATAAGTGACAACCCACAAATGACCCCTGGCTCCCAATTAACTCAGACCACGTCAGGCAAAACCAGGCATTACCCAATCGTCGGCTCACTGGACGAGGCACTGAGCTACCTCGAACAGCATACTGTGGATGAAGTCATTTTTATTCCCTCAGTGGCATCTCTGGACCGGATCGTCCCTTTGCTCGAAGGATGTGAGGAAATGGGAATCCGCACGCGGCTAGCCCTGAACTTTTTCAATCACAGGATCGCCCTGCCCTCGCTCGATAAATTTGAGAACACTGCGCTCATCACCTATAATCCGGTGCGCGAGTTGAACATGGCCCTCCTGTTGAAGTACACATTCGACCGCATTACCGCATGTCTCCTGCTTATTCTATTCTCGCCGATCCTGATTGCTACTGCCCTCGCAATTAAGCTCACCTCTAAACCCGGTGATCCCGTTTTTTACCGCCAGACCCGCTGCGGCCTGAACGGACACACATTTACCCTCTGGAAATTTCGCTCTATGAAAGTCGGTGCCGATCAGGAGCTGAAAAAGCTGCAGGCCCTGAGTGAGGTGGACGGTCCGGTGTTCAAGATTCGTAAGGATCCTCGTATCACGCCGATTGGCCGCTTGATCCGGCGATTTAGCATTGACGAGCTGCCGCAACTCTGGAACGTCCTGCGCGGCGAGATGAGCCTGGTAGGTCCGCGTCCCCCCATCCCAGAAGAAGTGAAAAAATACGACCGCTGGCAGCGCCGCCGCCTTAGCATGAAACCCGGCATTACCTGCCTGTGGCAGGTCAAAGGCCGCAGTCGGCTGAACTTTGATACCTGGATGAAACTTGACTTGGAATATATTGATAACTGGTCTCTATTCCTCGATTTTAAAATCCTCTTAAGAACCATCCTCGTCGTGACTACAGGCTACGGCGCAATGTAGCCGCACAATCATTCTGGTAGGGAAAGTTCATGAACTGTCCCCTACAAAAACACATATTGCCAAGAAATTAGGAATTGAGTCAGGGGGTTGAAGGCAGATTCAGAACAGCTCGAGCTGTTCGTGAGTGGCCTCGTCTTTGGGGAAAATAGTGATGGTGCCAAACTCGCCGTCATAGCCGGGCAGGATGTGCAGTTGTCCCTTGCGGACGCGGAGAATTGCTTCGATGACGCGCGGCGAAAGGCCTACGCGCTGCATTGTTTCTTCCTCGGCATCAAGCAGTAGCGCAAATTCACTACCGAATTGCCCCACCAGATTCTTATACATCTTCTCTACTCCAGCCGTATCTGCGTCTCTCCCCAGCACCTCGCCCAAAATCTCCCGCAGTGGCACCAGGTTTCGATATGGAATAGTGTTCGGCGGGCGCGTTCCTTCTGGCCGATCCGCCAGCTGTTCAATCCGATACATCACGCCTCGCGTTAAAGGCCTTCCGCAGCTGGGACAGATATTCTTCAGCCGCATCGTTTCTTTCGGGGGGAACCGCTGGTTACAATTGCGATGGCCATCGTAGTGGTACTTCCCTTCTTCAGGGAAAAACTCAATGGTGTACAGAAACTTCTGTGGATCTTTCGACCGTATTGCACCAACAATGGCTGGATAGCTGAGTTCCGTATCAAAGACGTTTGCTTCGCGGCCGAGCCGGGAGCAGGAGTGCGCGTCCGAATTTGAGACGAGCGCCACACGATCCAGAGCTGAGAGACGCCAGTTCATCGCCGGATCGCTACTCAGGCCTGTCTCGATGGCAAAAATGTACTTCGTATATTTGCCAAAACACTCCTCCAGGCTATCAAAGCCAGAATTCGACCCAAATACGGAATACCATGGGGTCCAGGCGTGTGCCGGAATGAGGACGCATTCGCTCGAGATCCCGAGAATAATATCCACCAGGTCTTCTGCAGCCAGTCCGAGCATGGGCCGCCCATCTGAGCGTAACTTACCGTACGTTGACAGCCGATCGTTAATCTTCTCCACCACTTCGATGCTCGGCGCAAAAATGAGAATATGCACCCGCCGCCCACGGCCACGCACCTGAAAAATGTTCGACACCTCGCAAGTCAACATGAACGTGGTTCCGTTATATTCATAAAGTCCCTTAGCCGCAGGCCGGAGCTTCTGCTTCATCTCGCTGAGCCACATCGGGTGCGTGAAATCGCCGGTGCCGAGCAGGGTGATGCCTTTCCATTTTGCCCACTGGCTCAGGCTATCGAGGTTCATGTTGCTGCTGGTTGCGCGGCTATATTTCGAATGAATATGCAAATCCGCAATTATACGCAT
>CAYVXD010000126.1:0-5714 GCA_964454265.1 uncultured Candidatus Sumerlaeota bacterium
CGAGCAAGTGCTTACAACTATTTTTACGGTGCAGGACCTTTTTAGAGTGAACTCACTTATTAAAATTTCACGCAAAGCCGCAAAGAGAATACAAACTTTGCGTTCTTGGCGTCTTTGCGCGATATATAAAATCTGTACCCTATTTAGTGCTCTCATTAACACTACGCTTTCTTATCCTGAATTTTTAGTGCGCCTAAGGCGCATGCACGTTGTGCCCTCGTGGTCTTATAGTCCTTCTTCCCGTGTGCTCTTAGAGAGAATCGCTCTTTGTAAAGATAAGCGGCTGGCGAAATTTGGGCTGTGCCGGAGCAACTTTTTTCACTGCCTGCTCGAAGCGCCGAATCTCGCGCCGCCCTGATAACACCCCGATCTCCAGATGATAGGTGCGCTCCTCGCCAGGCTCCAGCACAACGAGTGTGCCGAGCTCGCGCTCCTTTTCTATGTCCAGGACCAAACAGTTGGATGGCTCGATCCCGTTCACGTACGTGCCAACGCCCAGCATCTTCCATTGCACCATTTGTGGCAGCTCGGCTTTGCTCCATTTTGCATACAGGCCAAGGCCCTCTGCCAGACTCTCATTGACCACGGCAGCGCCCACCCGGCCATCCTCCAGCGGAACGAGATCGTGGAAGTAACATTTCTCTTGATACTCAGCCTTTGGTGGCCCGAAGACATTGAACTGGCGCTTCCCTTTATTAGCTTCGGGATCGCGCGGCGTCACCATGCGCACTGGCAAGATCAGTCGGCTCGATCGGTCGAGCAGCGGAAAGCCAGCATTGATGTGATAGAGAATCCGATGCACCTGGGAGCGCGGGCCATCGTTGCGCACCACGTCAGTCAGAAACAGGCGACGTTCGCCCGCCATTGCCCGGATGGTGCGGTTGAGCAGAAGATTCGTCTTGTTAATCCACACCTCGCGCATCTCGCCGGTAGCCTCCAGCCAGTAGCCCTCATCATCCCAGTATTCTTTGCACGCAAGACCCTGTGCAGGAATGTAAGTAATCCGGCCATGTCCACCAATCTGTTCTCCGTCTATAACTTCGGGTGGCCCAACATTGACCAGCCCGCAGGTTGTAAGCAGTCCACCGAAAAACCCCTTTAACCAACCCCACCCCTGGGCATCGTAATAGTGCGGGTGCACAATGCCAGTCGGCGATAGCCAGACCAGCGACTGATCGCGATACTCTGCGAAAGCGATATCCATAGCGCGACTTGCAACCACCGTGAACACAAATCCAGAGCCGAGGTGAAATCCCAGCGCTTCCACATCGCGCTCCATCCCATCCATGAATGCTACACGGCGAATCCCGCAAAGCTGGCGCATGGATCCGATCTGGTTCAGCACTTCGCGTTTCACTAATTGTTGACGTGGTCTTTTCATCTTTGATTCTCCTCGCTCTTCAAAAAATGTGGAAAGGCATTTCTTATGGAATGAACTGATAGACAATCAAATATTGATCCTCGAAACACTGCTCGGGGGGCTGCGGGTGATCGCTCTGGCCCCACAGTGCCGCATCGCTCATGAATGTGCGCAAAAGAGCCATCTGGTGCGGCGTGGTGACTTCCTTGTGAATCACGATATACCGCCCATTCGCCTGTCGCATTCCATGAATGAATCCCCTGAGGAATTCCAGATTCTTCTCTGGCTGTTCAGGGTCGTAGTGCTGGCTTACATAAAAGCGTCCCTGCTTCTCGCGCAACAGCTGATAAGGAGTTCGTGCAATGTGGCCGTAGATGATCTTCTTTCTGTGGTAAATCTGATAATAGTGGTAAAAAGAGAATCCCGGTTCAAACGGAAGATCCAGAATGGAATAGCTCGCAGGATCGCGGGCAATGCTTCGGTAGAACTCTGAGATTCCAATGCGAGCTGTGGGATATGGTAGAATCGCGCTTTCTGCACAGATCAGCAGCGTGAGAGCCGACACGCACCAGAATCGGTAGCGCCTTTGTGAACATACAGGGTGCCGGCGCAACATATGGCGAACGCCATAGCCTGCCAGCACTGCGAGCGCAAGTGTGACAAAGACGATAAATCGCCCTGGAATCCGTGCTGCAGAGAAGATTGGAATGTTGTGCAGCGCCAAATAGGGAAGTGGAATCGCGTGGATGAGCGGAAACCGCCAGTGGCCGAACACTGAGAGATATGGGCCGAGGGCCAGTATGAAGAAAACCACGCCACACCATATCCAGAGCCAGCAGACTTTCCTCAGGCGTCGCACCGCAATCAAACTTAAAATTATTGCTACGAACCCCACATACGAGTCGCGCTCCAGCCCTACCCCTGACATCCGATTATTATATACCTCCTGCGCGACCCGTCCAAAGAGAAAATGCCTTGGGGAAAAAATGAACGGCGAGGCAAGATCCATGGAGTAGTGCACCTGATCTTGCGCAGTCATACCTACCACCGGTTGCTCTCCGCTCAGGACCATCCGAACCATCGGCACCATGAGGGGCATGAGAAGCACTCCACTCAGCGCTCCTGCGAGCGCGAGATATCCGATGTGCCGCCATCTGACCTTTCCCCGCACTAAATGCCAGACTACCACAACGGCGCCCAGAATAACACACCCCGTTGCAAGATACCATGAGCTGAGGGCCACTAACAGAAAGAACAAACCTATCAACAACGCTGCACTCCACGTCGGCCTTCGCAAGAGCTTGATCAGAAACAGCACAAAAAGTGGTATCCACTCAGTTGATATCAGGTTTAGGTGGCCCAGAGAATGGACCAAGCGAAATGTACTGAAGGCGAAGATCACACCGCAGATAAATGCGCCAAAGACATCGCGAATCAGGTACCGCCCAAGCAAATAGCCGGTAAAACCACTGCCCACAAATGTGACAAAAACCAGCAGATTGTACGTAACTATAATTGGAAGAAAATATTGAAATGGAATTGAGACGAAAACTTTGAACAGACAGAGGGTCTGGAGGTAGAGACTTATGCCCTCTGGATAAAATATATAGTCGCTATAAAAGGGATATGTGTGCAGGCCAAACAACGCGCGTTTGAACCACCACATGTTCCACACGAACATTGTCGCATCGTACGGCTCCCCGATGATGCGCTTGCCAAAATAGACAACCAGAGGAAAGGTCATCACAGCTGTGAGCGCTCCATAAAGCGAAAGAGGAACCAGATACGTTGTCCACGCTGTCCGTGTTCTACCTGGATGTCCCACGCTGACTCCCTTTTTTGGCAGCTACCTGGTTGTTGTGGAATCGATGGAGGCTGTCGATGCAGGTGGCCTGGCAGGCCCAGAGGCTAGAAACTCCCAATTGAACTTATAGAGCACGTTCTCGCCAGCACGAAAAATTTCAGTCATCAGTTCCGGCCTATGGCGCCATCCGTCCAGCCCCACACGCTTTGTGATGGGATGTTTCTCCTCCATCGGTACGTAAAGATAATGCTGAATTTCCAGGTACTTAAACAGCCGCATCTTCTCAGCATCGTTTGTCATCTGGTAAGTATCTTGAATCTCCCAGTCATCCAGATGAATGAGTGTTATTGACTCATCCAGCATCAGATGACGGTTTTCGTGGGTGAGAATCTTCTCGCCAAGTAGATGTGAATTCAAATAATCCCACATCTTCACATCTTCACCAAATTCCAGCTGCAAGAAGAGGTCTCGATTCATACACGGATTCCGGAATGCAACCAGCTGAAGGGGATTATAGTATTTACCCGCTATCTCGACGTTTTGTTTAAACTTGAATCCCATCAACCCCATGGCCAGACCCGGGACAATGCCCAGCACTAGACAGAGTGTGAGAAGCCCGCCGCGCAGCGGTTTCATAGCACACCGATCAAATACAAAATAGGTGAAGATTGCCATTAGCGGCAGGATAATAATAATCTGGTAGAGATACATGCTCGCGATTACGTAATGATAGATGAACAGCAGTACGAGCAGCGTAAAAGCCACCAGGCCAAATTTCGTGAGATCGTCGAACACACGAACGCGCCGTCCCAGCTTCGGATGCTTTTGCCCGATTAGCAATCGGCCAATTGCCCGGATTAAAAAGATCAGCACACCGGGCAGCATGAAGCCGACAAAGACCGGCGCTAGCTTCCAGGCATGCTGCCAAATGACAAAGAAGTGCCATGAGGCGCGTATCTTTTCGCCAAGCGTGCGTCCCAGCTTCCCGATGCCGTCCCCATTTGCCAGCCACTCGGCCTTGCACGACGCCAGAACCTCGGGATTGATATGAGCCCCACCAAGAACGCTCGCAAAGAATGGGTACACGGGATTTCCGGTCAGAACCAAGTTTCTCAGGTACCATGGCGAGGCCAGGATCAGCGCAATGATCAGCGGCAGGAGAAACTGTTTTGACCGCACAAACGCAGTAAGCGGCTTTCGCTGTTCAACGTACGTATAGTCCAATTCGTAGTCTGGCCGTACCTCTTCAACGTCAATCTTCTCCTTTTCGTCCTCATACCGCCGCAAGCGCCGGCTCTTTATGTGCGCTACAATCACCATAACCAGCCACGGGCCCCACAGGATCCACATGAGGTAGTTAATGTGAACACTGAATGCCGGAATAAGCGTTGCCAGTACAAAGTAGCTCCATAGCCCGCGGTCAATGTAGAGCAGCGCTGCGTAGAGAAAAGCAGTGGTGAATAGAATTGCGAATGCATAGTCCGTTGCATACGCGAAGTACGCTATCCCGTATGGAACGATGCGAAACAGGAGAGCAATCGCTATGGCAGTCAGCATATTCCGCGACAGGCGCAGCACAATTTGGTAAACCAGGAAAGTGGCTAGCAGGCCTGCGAATGGAGGTGCAAGCTGAGCAAAGAGATCCGACCAGTGGCCAACCACCGTGGCAATACTGGCGCTCATCAGAGGATAGAGATGCGGATAGTTTGATCCCAGGCCAATGCCCACCTGGGCCACAGCCTTGAACGGAAATGCGTGGGCAAAAAAGATCTTTCGCGCATAGCCGATGTAGAGAATCAGCGCATCCCAGGAGGTCTCGGGAAAGAGCACGCCATGATAGAACGTCAGGAGCGTAATCAGACCAATCAACCCCGCTGCTGAACAAAACGCGATCTGCTGAGCAAAACCTCTGGGTTGAATCAGGGAGTTGCTAAATTTCTGGCGCGCCATATAAAGTTGCGACCTGCGAAAAAATCGCGGGTCTACCATCTCACTCGTCCCAACAACCGGACTCGCATTGTGTCGAACCGCAGCCAGCAGCACGACGATCAGAATGACCCCTACCGCAGCAATAGCGACTGGTTGATAGAGGAGGTGCGCCATGGTGACAAGCTCAAAGACTACGGTCACCAGGCCAAGTCCGAACACAAACGATAGTGCCAAATCAGCTAACCGCGGTAGGTAGAGGTCAAAACAGGCGAGAAAGAGATGGCCAATGAGCAGATACACACAAATCGCCGCTGCCGAGTAAATGCCATCCCAATACTGAAACGCAGCAAAATTCAGGTTGTAATGCCGGAATAAATTACGAAAAACCAGAAAGAGGTCTCGATACTTGTAGAGGAAATAGAACGAGATAAGCAGAGCCCATCCCAGCAGCACAGCGGCGAGGGTAAACCTGGCAACCCAGCGAGGAGCTTCGCGTGCTTGCTTCGCTAATTGGTCTGCTGCTTTTTCCCAGTCAATACGTTTTCTGCGCTTCTCTTCCCGTGTCTCTTTAGCTTCCATTACTGCAGCCCTGAGCACAGTATCCGGAATCGTACGTCACGC
>CAYVXD010000126.1:5814-12208 GCA_964454265.1 uncultured Candidatus Sumerlaeota bacterium
CTGCAGGCACGTGCTCAGCCGATTATTATGTTTTTGTGCATACGGCTTTCTCTGGCCTTGCGCCGATCATTCTCTACGTTTCCAGAATCACGACAGCAGCGGCATACTCTGTGGAATGTGTGAGGCTAAGATGTGCCTGGCGCAGGCCGATCTGCCCAATCGCTTCCTTGATTGTGCCTGAAAATGTAAATGTAGGTTGTCCCTGTGGCGAGCGCTGCACACCGATATCTGACCAGCGCATGCCCGGGTATGCTGCGCGCCGCTCGCCCAGTGCCTTGACAAATGCCTCTTTCGCGGCAAAGCGCACGGCGTAATGCCGAGCCGGCCTGCTTTGCTTTTCGCAGTAAGCGATCTCTTCTTCATTAAAGACGCGTGTCACAAAGCGCGAGCCGAACCGGCGTAGCAGCGTCTCAATTCGGTGCACCTCAACGATGTCCATACCAACACCGAGAATCATTTGCTGAGTCCTACCCCTCAGAATCCAATCACATCTCTTTTGCGTCAGGAACAATCTCTACTTCCTGCGTCGAGCTTACGTGACTTTGCATTGAAGGGACGCGCCGCACCAGAATTTTCCGTGTCTCCTGCTCGTCAGCATCACGGCAAAATGTCACAAAATCCGGATAGACGTCTGGCTCAACCTCCAGATTCCGAACGTCCGCTACACGCCGGACAGTCAGAGCGCGGTCCTGGTTTTCATAAGTAATAGAATAGTAACCAAAGCGCGTGTGCGTGAGATAATCCTCGGGAATATGCGCAAAATAAAACGTCGAAGGAAGCGCAAAAGTAACCTTGTCAAACGAAGCCTTGACATTTCCTTTAATCTTGAGCAGGCTCTCGCGCTTCTCCGTCACAATGAACTCCGACATCTCCGTGGGATACGCAAACGGCCGAAAGGCGTAGTCCGATCCTTCCGAGATGAGGAATTCTGGATCAACGCATGAAAAGCGAAGCGCGAATGGCGCGTCGAGTTTCTCGTCCTCCTCTGCCTCCACCTGAAGCTCCACGATGTCCTTGAAAATCACCAGGAGTATCTGATCCAGCAGCATCTTCCGCTTACTCGGATCGCCATACATGCGCCGAAGCTGCTCGCTCTGCACGCCATGAAACGCGATCGTACCCTCCAATCGTGCTGAGCCATCCTCCTGAATCGCATAACGGGTCTTACTGGTCTCCCAGCTCTCCTCGCTGGTGTGGCGTCCCATCTTCATGAAATAGGCCCGGCCCTCCTCAAGCACGAGCATCGGCCGCGCTTCCAATGTCACAAAGAGGTTTTGTAAAGGCGTAAACCGGCTCCCAAATCGGAAACACCATGGAGATCCGTCGAGCTGCGGAATATATACGGCTTGCTGGCTGAAGCGGTTGGGATGTGGAAAATCTACAAGCACTGGAATATCTGGCGCCTCTTCGTAAAAGGCAATCTGGTTAGTAATGCCTGCAAGCTTGAGCATTATGCTGGCAAGGATCTCCTTCTCATCTGAATAGCCAGTCTTGAGATAAAATGTGTCCAGCGCCGTGCCGCCGCTCATTCCCTGCTTAATCGTTTCATTCACATATTGGTATATGCGCTCAAGCTTCTCCTGATCGGTCACTGTATCTCGCATTATCTCCTGAACAACCTTGACCACCGAGTCATCATACTCCTGCACCCCGTAGTAGCTGCCCAGAATTGGCTCGGCAAAATCGCGCCAGTTCCTGTATGAGGAATAGTAGACCACCGGTGCCAGCTCATCCACAGATGGCTGATATGCTTCGTGCATAATGCCATCGAGGTGGTGTTTCTCCCAGATATATACCGTACTGCCATCAGGCAGTTGGGAGATTTCAGGAGTAAACATTTGTGGCCAGGTGCGAAAATTCAGCGGAAATTCCTCGGGTACGATACACACGAGCCGTGCGAGAGCCACAGGATTGTCAATTTGTTGAAAAATGAAAAGCTGGCTGATAGTATTCAGCCATGGTACGCACGAGCTCCCCGAATGCGTAACGTAGGCGTAATCTATGATGGCATCGTCTACCAGGCCGTACATCGAAATGAGATACCGTGCTTCAGCGGTCTGGATGGAAATTGGCTCAAACACAGTACCATCCGGGAGAACGGCTCGAACGAACAGCAGCTCTGTGCCGGCTGCAGGAAGCGCTAGCTCGTCCCAGTGCGCTCGCCCTTCCTTCGTCAGCACTTTAATAGATTGATGAATCATCGTTGAGTAGCTGCCGTCCGGGTGAACGTCCAGCACCATTACATCCACCAGCCATGCGACCCGCGACCTGGGATACTGCTGACTTGTATAGCTGGAGTGATCCACGGCACTGTAGTCTATATCGTAAGGTGCGTAGAAGGGTGTGCCGCGCTCGGCGAGTTGAATCTTTTCCCTTGTCGTCTCATTACTGGGATTGGCGCGCAACGCCTTCCGATAGAAAGAAATGGCCTGAGTGGTGTGGCCTTGCTCAAGTGAAAGTTGTGCCAGGGCGTCGTAGCTGAGCGGATTTGAGGATGAGATATCTGCGGCCCGAAGAAACATCTCGCGGGCCTTCGCGCTTTGGCCCCATTGCATATAGAGAGCGCCAAGTGAATAGAGCGTATCCGTATTGTCAGGCCTGACAGTAAGAGCCTCACGATATAAATCCTCTGTTGTTGGGAAGTCGTGCATTGCATACGTAAGGTCTGCAGCCCTCTTTCTTACTCGGGTGGTGCCGCATCCAGATTCGAGTAGCGGTGCGAGTTTCTGCATCGCCTCCGGTATGTTGCCCTGGCGTTCAAAATACGCGGCCAGATCCATCAGCACACTTTGATTTAGCGGATCGCGCTGTGCAGCCTCGTTTAGAAATCTCAGTGTTTCTTTATGCCATCCCTCTTGCTGAGCGACCTTGGCGAGAAAGTAGAATGGGCCAGCGGATTGGGGTGCGAGCTCTTGTGCCTGCTCAAATTGTTTTCGCGCTTCGTCGAGGCGATTTTGAAAAAAATAAAACAAACCCATCCCCAGCGTCGCGCGCACATTATCAGGGTCATCCTTCAGTACTGCTTCAAACAAGTCATGTGCTTGATTGCGTAGCCGCAACGCAGATTCCGGCTTTACCTCACAATGAAAAAGCCTGGCAAAACCAAGGTGATTTTTCAGTATCGTTGCCCCCGGACATACATCAAGTAATGCCGTCACCTGTACCTCTGCCTCATGATAGTCATGCACGGCTTGAGCCAGAAAAAACCCATAAAACCGCCGAAAAAATTCACTCTCAAGCGTTGCAATTGCCTGCTCGCGCACTGACGCATAGCGCGCCGAAGGAATCATATGACCTGTGAGTGGCGGCATTTCATCTTCTGCGAGGAACGCCGGCTCAAGGTGCACCTCGCCTGCCTCAGGATCAATCAGCTGCAAGGTGAGCGCCCATGGATCATTTGCCCTTGTCACTTTGACAATCAGATAATTCGGACCGCTTGCAGGCCAAAATTCTACAAGGAATTCATGCGCATAATATTCGCGGTACGGATGGTGCGAAAAGATCAGTTTCCCATTATGCCAGACCTTCACTGCATCGTTTGATACAATCCGCAACCAATATGGATGTGAAAGCACAGGGACCGAAAACGATGTCATCGCATAGGCTGTGCCATGGGACGGATAGAGGAGAGAATCCAGATCAAGAACGGGCGAAAACCCGTTTGGCGGAACCGCTCGCTTTCGCAACAGGCGCCCGCGGTTATCAAATTGCTCAGTGCCGGGCGAAATCTCTGGCCCAAACAGATGATCAAAGTCGGTTGATCCGTATTCACCAAAAGGCCCGACTACCCAATGCCACGTCGTAATATAGCCGAGCGCCTTAAGAAGCTGCTCGGCCTGCTCGATCTTAACGGATTGAACCGAAAAATCCAGCAGAGATTCTCCAACGAGTGCCCTCGTCACTCCCTGAAGTTTTCCTGAATCCCATAAACGCCCGTAGAGTTCAACGAGCAAAGCTTTGTCGGGCAACGCGCTGCTGTAATAACGCAGCCGCCGGACAAAGACCTCACCCAGTGGCTCGAATGCACTGGCCTCAAGCGCCTGCATCCAAAATAGCTGCGCCTCGAGGGGCTGTCCGCGCTCGAAGGCAATGAGACCTAAGCCATCAAGCGCGAATACATCATCCGGTCGCCGCTTCAGAGCCTTCTCAAAAGCACGCAACGCTGCCGAGTGGTCATTCTCCAGCAGTGCACGCCATCCCTGGCGAGTCGCTCCCTTGACACCAAGAAATAACGCCGTGACCGGCTTCTCTGATTCAGCCGCCTTTGCCCGTTTTGTTCGCCATAGAAATCCCGCTCCATTCTGCGGGAAGATGAATACATTCAGAATGATCAAAACGGATAATGTGCAGACAAGAGGCAGACAACTCTTAAACCGGCCTGACACGGTCTTCCTTTCTGCCCTGGCAATACGAGATGGGATGCAAGGGGGTATCCGAATCTTTCACACAGCTTTATGTCGCAGTCGTCGCGTTCTCTGGCTTTCCACCTGGTAAAAGACAGTGGAGTTTTATCGGATGTACATTATCTTGTCAATGCCGAAGCTGGAAGCGGTCGCTTCATAGGCAACAAGGCTGCTAATCAGTTCAGTCAGTACGACTGATTCTCTGCCACGATGTAAACTTTGCACAGTTGGATGATGAATGCACGTCAGTTTAGTTCGTAGGATTGCGTAGGGGTTTAATTAAACCCCAACTGTTTGTCCAGAAAATTGGCGTCTAGTGCGCCATCACACTTGAAATGATGCGTTGCTGAGGCTATTGCAGTGTCAATTGTTGGTATGTAGCGCCGCCGTCCCGGTCCGCCTGAGGCGGATCATGAAGGCGTCTCGCCTTCACATTGGGAGGGCAAGATGCCCTCCCGACTGCCCGCCAGAGGCGGGCGCTACCCATCAAAACAGTCTTCTTGGGGTACTAGAAATCTCACGCAAAGTCGCCAAGAGATCGCGTGAATTGTGCAATCCTTAATCGTGCTTTTCTTTGCGTCTCTGCGCCTTTGCGTGAGGCACAGCAAAAAACGAGGACTGGCACAAGCAGAGCAATGTGGAAACGTGCATATCCCTTGTTTTTCACGAATAACCGCCACGAACAAAAATGATGTGCACGCTGAATGATCAACGTCGACAAAAATCCTTGATCTTCGCTCGTGTCGCGTGTACCAAGAGTAAAAAAAGAGAGTTGGAGCTCCAGAGTCTATACTTATCTGCAGAGCAGACTTTTTACATTTTCGGATGAGCATACGCCGGGTTAAATTGCCGGGTAGCAGGACACTGCCATTGCCTCTTAAAGGAGCGATACGGTATGGGCTGTTTGCATATTTACACTGGAGATGGGAAAGGTAAGACTACGGCAGCTCTGGGCCTAGCCGTACGGGCCGCCGGAGCGGGAAAAAAGAGCGCTATTGTACAATTTGACAAAGGCCCCCATACCCGCGACGAATATTATAGCGAGCGCAATATTCTTCGATCGATCCACGAAATAGATTTCTTTCCATACGGATGCCCACGCATACGTCCTGACGGCAAGTTTCGCTACGGCATTCAGCCAGAAGATCTTGAGGAAGCCCATCGGGCCCTCGAAACAGCCTACCAGCTCATCCGCATTCCCACCTATTTCCTGATCATCCTTGACGAAATCATCACGGCGACCTACATCCATCTGATCGCACCGGAGGAGCTCCACGAGCTGATTCTCGAATACAAAAAAAATCCGATAGCTGAACTTGTGCTGACGGGCCGTGGCGCATCCAGGGCCTTAATCAAACAAGCCGACCTGGTCACGGAGATGCGGCCCGTCAAGCACTACCTCCACACAGGCCGCAAAGCACTCAAAGGTATTGATTACTAGACCTGACTTGCCGTCGCTTCCCGGGGCCAGGCTACACTGTGAGTCGCGGGATGCGCATGCCAGATGCGCCTAAGGATACTTGTTAGGAATTGCGGATAGGTAAAAACCAGAAAGGAGAGAATTAGAGAAAATCGGGATAGGGCTCTTTGCTATAGCGGCGAATAAGATGTTTCAGCTGAACCTGTACGAGCCGAATGCGCCGCACGATGTTTAACTCGCTCAGAATGCACTGGCGTTCGTACTGGCCTTGCACAAATGTGTACGAAATTATATCTACAATAATTCCCGGGTGTAGATGGGATGCAAAAATGCTCTTTAACGTATCCTCATGCTGTGGAAACAGTACGCCCAGATGATTACACAGGCGCATTAGCTGCTTCACCGCCTCATTGAGCTCGCCTTTCTTCTTCTCCTCAATGAAATCCTGCAGGCTTTCCACCTGCGCAACACGATATGGCTTCTGCTGGACTTCCTGAATAATCTGCGCCCTCTCCATGCCCTCAATTAGTATATTATAATTCCCATCCGCCAGCTTCTCTTCGTCAATTAC
>CAYVXD010000127.1:0-12081 GCA_964454265.1 uncultured Candidatus Sumerlaeota bacterium
GACATAGCCTTCTTGCTATCTTATCTCTCATAATTCTCTAGACGCTTCAGCGGAATGACACCTGCTCGCGTATCTCACCCGCAACGTGCAGCTTTTGGCCCTCCAAGAGATACGCAAGTATAGCATGCGTATAATTGAGCGAGAAAGAAAATCGCGTCGTTGTCGCTTCATAGCATTCACTCATGAGAATCCCGGTCAGGTCTGCATTTTCAATCACATTGCCCAGCGTGAGAAGATCGCCCTCCGCTGTCAGGGCAAAACATGCCGTATACGAACCATTGCTGCCGATACCGAATTCCACCCGATTTGCACTCTGATTGAACTCAATCGAATCAGCCATGACGCGCTCTTCCATTTCTCTTTCACGCACCTCTCCTGCAATCCACAAATTCCCTACCCAATCCAGCGATGCAACCATCTCCCCGAGAATCACAAAATACGTCTCCGAATTCCCGGCAACATGCTGGATAAACGTCTGGTCATCCTCGACCCAGCAGCGCACCCCCTGAGGCTTCAGTGCCACCAGAAATCCGAGCCGGTGCGGAGCCAATCGCTCCACGCCAATGATTTCCCCAATTTTCTCACTCAGCCCTGAGCGCAGGGCAGTGAGCGTCACCACGTCACTCCGCTCCAGGTGAATGCCGACCAGGGGCACCTCTACTTCTACCAGCCGCTCCTTCAGGCTGCGCTGCGACAGTATGTAGCCGCCAAGATCCAGGATAACCCCGTCGCTGCTCGAAGCGTGCCAGTCTGTGCGGAAATCCACTTCCCGGATGCCCCACTCCTTGCGCTGCGACGCCACATCGTCCATACGCCGAACCCGCTGATACACCTTGCGTCCTTGCGCTTCGCTCCCTGAATAGTCCGTCTGGAAAAAGATGTCCAGCCGGTTGATAAGCGTACGCGTGGGCACAGAGCTCTGTTCAATCAGCGGGTTTAATCGCACCATATCGGTAATGTCGAACACTGCCTGGCCCGTACCGAGCTGCTTCTCGCCAAAGACCAGCTTGAACTTGCCCTCCTCGCTGAACAACCGCGATCGCGCTTCGTGCACCGCGCTCACTAGCAGCTCGCTTACTCGTCTATGCGAGCTGATGCGCCGCGCAAATTTATACCCGCGCTCCGCAAGCTTCGCCCGCGTCGCTGTAAACGTCTCACCCTCAACCGCCTCGTCACCCAGGCCGAGAAACCGCTCATCCCGAATCATCAATGAAATCACGTCCGCAGGATTCTCCAGTACCGTTCCGTTCTCGCTTAATCCTTCCACCTCAGCACTCAGTTGCTCAGCCAGCTGCGTCCTCACCTTCTCGCGATACTCCACCTCCCAGAAAACATCGAGCACATAGAGCTTCGCCGTGTCAAATCCTGACCCGAACTCTACTCGGATCGTGGGATACGACTCTCCTGAAGGAGCGAAAAATTCCCATCCCCCCGCGCTATTTACCAGATTTGTAACGTCCAGCCGCTGCTCGTAGCGTGGCGTAGGAATAATTGTCTCGATTGGCTCGGCCTTCTCAATCCTTCCTCGCTTCTCCTGCCCAAGCTGCTGCGTCTGCCCCTCAAGCCGCAACGTATAGCGCACTTCAAGCCACGCCTCATACACACGAACCAGTGTCCCATCTGGTACGCTCACAGAAAAGTGCGTCGGTTCCGACACCAGGTCTGCACATGTCACATCGTCAACCATGACGCTATAAGCATACGTTCGCGCAGTTGAATCCACCAGAACAGCTGTCGTGCCATGGTACTTATCACCCAGCTGCACCGTGATTTCCACCTCCTTGGATGCCGTCCCTGCACTGTCCATGTACAGATGAAAACTCACCTGGGTGAGACGCACCGCCGCATCATCATTGGGCTGACGCTTCAACCGGAACCGGAGCGGGTCTCGACACTCCACGAGATCTGGCCCGGAGAAGTTCTGTGTGCACGAGCCAAAATTCCCATCGCGCGCAGCCCCTGCATTTGCCCAATAGGCATTCCCATTCTCCAGCGTGCGCTCTCCCTCCACGTAATCAAACGCGATAACGTCGCTCATTGGCTGAATGGCAAAGAGCGGCCGGCTGTCGTCCAGGCGATGCTCAATGGTCTCGCCGTGCGTGTGCTCAGCCGTGTAACTTGCCACTTCTTCCGAAGAAGGCCGAACCAGGGCGCCCCATTTCTCCTGCGTACCTTTTCGCGCCCCCAGGCGAATCACATTGTCGGAAGCCCAGCGCCGCGAGGCGAAATACACAATCCCTACCCGCGCTCCTACTAACTCGCCGTACCGGCTCTGACCCTTTGATATATCTCCGCGAAACTCTACTTCCAGCACAGGCGCCTCACGGCTCACAACTGCTGCCGTGCTCAGCCGATTCGGATCGTACGCACGAAACGCCTCGATCGCGCTATTGCCTGGTCCCGTGCCCCAGGACCCTTCAAACGTCTGTCCCGTCACCGCGAGCACTGTGGTGGCACTCGCATACTCCCCCTTTGTCGGCAGCAACGGGAACATAATCTTTTGCACAGCCTGTCCGTCCAGCTGATCCACGACCACATTGTACTGCTCAGGTCCTACTGGTGCACCATCTGCTTTTACCTCACGCACCGCACTGCATGGATGGTCAGCAATTAGAAACTCGAAGCCTCCCAATGGCACCTCACGCACCACAGCATTATTGCGATGGTAGCTCGGCTCCTGGCGCACGAGCGGCGACTCAGGAGTGCCAAGTGTCCCCGCTTCCCGGTCCACCGCGACATAGGAAATCATCTCATCGCCTATCTGAACGCTTCCTGATGGGGAGAACTCTGCTACACTTTCCACGTATGCCATAGTGTCAGTGGCAACCATATCCTTTTGCAGGCGTGTTCGTGCACCAACGCGATACGGCACCAACGGACAGTCAGACACCCGGCCGAAAATGATCGGGATTATCTCTCCAGTTCGCTCCTGCGCGCTCCCAGGTGCACCATGTTCAGGAATGCGCCGACCCACTCTGCGCTGACCCTTGCTACTAAGCACATCCACAAGCCGCAGCTCTACGTGAAGCGTCCCCAGACTCACTTCTTCAATCACAAATTCCTGTAGCCACACGATGTCGTCCGCGGTTGCCTGGTTCTCCCGATCCTGAAACAGAGCACCGATGCGGCAGCTCAGACCTTCGGGGTCGTAGCGCTCGAGCAATGCCGCAAGCCCCTCGCCTGTCCCTGCAACGTTCGACAGCACCACAGTAACGCGATCTACCACTCCTGTGGTCTGCTCAAAGTGCCGCGCCAGCTCGAGCCGCAGCGCACCCGCATCCAGCAGCCACGCCTGATACGTATGCTCACCCAACTGCAACGCCCGACTACTGTATGAACGAGTTTCATCAGGCCAATCGATCTCCAGAATCCAGTAGATCGAATTACCCGTGCTCTGCCGTTCTTCTTCTGCAAGCTGACTCAGCTGCTTCATTGCTCAATATCCCGTGAAAGCTAACGCTACTCGAAAATAATTACCTTCAGCTAACTTAAATTATTCCTTTTTTGATTAGAGAAAACGCTCGTAACAGATTATAGGTTTTCTCTATGACTAAAACCATTTTGGAGTGCGGTAGCGAAACGTAGTGCAGCTACCGCTTTGGAAAACAGCAGCGAAACGCAGTGCAGCTGCCATCTTCTGGAGCCAAGTTTCAAGATGCAAGTGCAGGTTGACAGAATTAAGACCGAAGCTGCGCTTCGGTTATGAAAGCGCAAGCTACGCTTACGCACTCCAAAACACTCTCTCCTCACCGTTTGAGCATTAAAGATTTTCGGGGACTTTGAGTTATTGATATGACCCCTCAGCCACGTACTGTAGCTCTACGAGCAAACTTGCCAGGCGCGGGTAGCGTTCCTTCTGCACCAGCTTCGGCGTTAGCAACTTCACTACAGCTACCACACATTCTTCATCCACATATGTAAACACATCCAGTCCATCATGAATTACGTTGCGTACCCACTCTTCGTACTCCTGGTAATTCTCCCGTGTCAGCTGCTCGAAAAAAAGACTCTCCAGGCGATACGCATCGCTCACCTGTGTGCTATAGAGCACACCGCCTACAGATCGCTGCACTTCCACGCCGCTATTATACGTGCGCACAAGGGGCGAGGAGCGGCCGACTTCCCACTGGAACATTGCCACGGGCTTCCAGAGCAGGGCACCTATGGACTTCGCGCTCGACACAGCACGTGCCACCGTCACCGTTGTCGCACTCACACTCCTCGCGATCCCAAGGTACTCCAACTCACTCCCATCACTCTCGCTAATGAACAGGTGATCTCCCTCAGTGAAATAGTTGCTAGCATTCGCTACGGGAATCTCCGTTGTCCCTTCGGGAATTGGCTGGGCCAGCGTCTGTTCATTCTGCTTCCCTGTTGCAAACAGAGGTCTCATCACTCGTGCTCCAATGGCATGCTATGATTTTCGGGGCGATGGTATCTCTCAACAGCCGTGGCCAGCGCTGCGACCGCCTCGCGGGCAGAAACTGCTTGCGGCAATAACGATGTGCCCGGGCGTGTCTTTCGCTGCATGGCCACAAACATTTCCTCCCGCCGGAGTGCCTCTGCCTGCTTGAGCCCCACCTCAGGGAGGAATGTTGAAGAGGGAATCGCTGGCAACTGCGCTGTGGCCTCTACATGCGGCAATCCAGCCTCAAAACCCTGTTCCTCATCCCGCGTCATGCCCGCTGAAGATGCTGCGTTATCACCCGAGAGCTCCTGCAATAGCTCGCGTTCCTGATCCTGCATCAGTGCCCGAATCAGTACCAGATACTCCTGTAACAGTCGTATGTCCACTCCCACTGCTCCACACTTCCTTTCGCTATACCCGCGTCTCTTCATTGTCCTCATGCTCTCCTTGCGATCCGCATTTCATACTCCCTTTCAGCAAATAGAGCACAACGACGTAGGCGATATCATCAACAACGTCCGACGGAGCAGCGGGGACCAGCGTTCCCAAGAACCCACAAACCGCGGACGATACGCGCCGAATCTCATCATGGCAGCTCTGTGGCTCCTGGCCCTTCGCTGCGCGGTGAAATATTTCCAGCGCTCCAAGGAGACAGCTAAACGTGTCAGGCAGCCCCACACTCCCTTCCGCTTCACGCAGCGTCTGGTCCTCTTGCTGTATTCCCTGCACGTCAATAATTTCCGCCATCGCTTGTCACCTCGCCCACAGATCTTACTGCCAGAACTCGTTCGGCTCGTGCGGTATCCGCTGCCGGATTACCATCTTGCCGGTGCATTACCACGCGGTCGGCACGATCAGGCGATCTCCCAATCGGGCCAGTCGTTTATTTCCCACATCGTCTTCGTCAATCAACGCCTGAAACCGCACCCGAAACACTCGCTCACGTTCAACGTGCGTAACAAACTCAATTCCGGGCAGCACCACAGCCTTCCAGAGTACAATATCATGCACCGAAGAACTCGCCCCCACGGGATGCAGCAGCAGCTGGTCCGCTGCCAGCGCATTTCCTGCAGACCAGGCGATATCAATTGCCTGGTTGTCCGGATCCTGAGGATCAGTTCTCAGCGCCCCATCTGAAATGATCATCAATAAATTCTCAATCGTATATTCCAGCAGCTCGACCTGAACCACAACGTTGCGGCCCACAACAAATGTGCGGTAGGGCGTGGCCCCAGTGCTGTGGGCAACCTGATTCACCGTGATCATCTCATAGAGAAAGCGGCCGCCGTCGCGTGTGGTGCCGAGGTTTCGCGGATTCTCGGCCCCCCATAAGAATTCCGATGCCCCAAATGTCATTTCCGAAAGTCCCATGTCCGTTGCCTCACGTCATTGCCGGGCGTCATACCTCTTAATCCACAACCTGAAAGTAGCGCACGTGCCAGTGCTGGCGATAAAGACTCAGGTTCGGCTCTGCGTGCACGAGTTCTTCACCCGTAAGTTCTAGTGGCCGGGTACCCGCCAGCAGCACCTCGCCATCCAGGCGCGATTTAATATCTTCGAGCATCTGGTAGGTCCCGGGATTCTGTAAATCCGCAGTGGTGCCACGGCGTCGCGCCTGCTCGCCGCGATGACTGTTATCCGCTACCACAATATGCCAGCGCGTCAGAACCTCGTAGCCGCCTCCCCCTTGCCGCTTGTACGTTGCCCCTGCGTACTGAATGAGCATACAGGGAAGGATCAAAACAAGCTCAGCGCGGGCCTGCTGAAAGTCGCCGCCGTATGCCCGCAAGGTGCGCACGTAGCCCCCACCTGCGCTTACCGTCAATTCACTCAGACGCAATAGTAGTTGATCTTCCAGTTGGCTGATCGTGGTCGCCACAATACTGCTCCTCTTTTTACCCCTTCATTTGCTGCCTTCGCATCCTCATTGATGCCAGTGTTGCCTTCATTCGCACCTGTTGCCACTAGAAACTCTGCTCTATGAATAACCTAGAACTCCTTCAACGTGTCTTTCCTGAAGAGTCGGTCGGTGTTCAACGTTGTACTGGAAGGGAGATCATGCTCCAGCGCTTCGCTGGCGTCACCCAGGTCAAGCCGGCTTTGCGCGATTCCCTGAAGCAACGCAATGGCCTGCTCGTAGCGCCGCTGATGCTCAGGCGATGCTGTCTCGCGCCGTCGCGCAAACAGATTGTTGATTGCCAGTATGGCACTGAGCGTCTGCACAATTTGCGGCACGGGAGCAAACGGCACCCGATAACGCGAACGCACATAACTGTCGATCTCGGCGTCAGCATCCGCAATAGCCTGGTTGATGACTCCCTCGTCAGCCACGCCGTCGTTATCATCATCAGCCATGGCCACCAGATGCCGTGGATCAAGCCGCTTCTCTAAATCTGCAAGTGATGAATACATTGCCTTTACCCCTCTTAAACCCTGAATTCATCCCAGATGTAGGGGCGGTTCGCGAACCGCCCATCTTTGTAGCGGTGCGATTTATCCGCCTCTGGAGGACTCGTCCGCCTCTGGAGGATTCTTCGCATCCGCCTAGGCGGACATAAATACGACCGCTACAGGAAATTTGTCCGATCGTTCCATTGTCCATGCAAAGATCAATAATTCATACGGCCATGCGACCGTGTTGGAGACAAGAAAGCGGTAGTTGCATCCTCGGCCAGAGATTTCCACCTGGGTGGACAATCCCTGGAGCCCCCGGATGAGAATGCAACCACCATGTTCATCCGGATTTCACACGAACAGGTTCACCACTGAGGGCTCAACATCTCGGGGCCACAAGGGGCATTTCGCCACGGTGGCCCTCAGCTCCGCATTTCGCAATGAACAGAAGCCATTAGCCCCTGCCTCATGCCACTGCATCTTTCCAGAGGTAGCATGCGCCAGCGGCAATGATCTTCTGATCGTAGTACTTCTGGACGCGAATCATATCAGCCTTACGCCGATTTTCGCGCCATACTTCAACCACGCGGCCATTCACAGACCCCGGAGCAACAGTCCACACAAACGTGTAGGCCAAAGCGGTCTGCTTGAGCGCGGGCCGTGCCGGCATGTAGCAGAGAAACGCGTCCTTGCCCCAGACATACTCGAGCGATGCTGCCTGGCCGCGCGCTGCGACGTTCTTGAACGCCTTCGCCACCAGCACTCGATCAACGTCAAACAACTGCGCCAGCACATCAGGCCCCACAACGCCCAACTTCACGTACTGCACCTTCTCGATCACCTTCGGATGCAACCGCACCTTCTGGTAAACTTCGTAGGGAAGCACCAGAGTGTTGGGCAACACCTGGACCTCTTGCTGAATCGTGGCTTTCTTTCCTTCCACGGCGCTCACTGGATCGCTGTTCGTATAGTCGCTCCATTGGTCCGTACCCGAGAGGGTTTCGCCCGGAATGTCAGAGCCTGTGCGAATCCTCGTGGCCAGCACGATCTCTTTGTTCAGGTCAATCTTGTCCATGAGGAATTCCGTACGATCAATGTCCGGCTGGATCACGGGGTCCGCATTCTCGCGCTCTTCATCCGGAATCACGGATTCCAGGGCATGGTCGTCGCAGTAGTAGCTGTCGGTGCTCAGAGCGAAGTCAACCTCATCTGCCTCAGCTCCAGGAGCACGTCGATCGTTCGACTGGCGGAAGCGCTCACGCTCTGCGTCATAGATGTAGTACTTGTCGCTCTGCTTGCGAACGGCTACCTGCGGTGCAATGACATCCGCGATATAGTCCGGGTTGCGATAGGCCACACTGACGTTAGTAAGCGCAGCGTCAATGTGTACTTGAGAAACTTCTGGCATGGTTCCACTCCTTTCTGTTTAGAATTTTCCTGCTCTCGCTGGTCCGCGGAGGGCAGAGCTCACACTCGCCTACCGCGAGCTTCAGCAGTGCATCGGCATGAAAAACCTTGTCTCCATGCCGCGCTAAGAAACCTTATGGTGCGGTGCGTTCGTGCAACGAGAGAAACACGTCAATGATGTCTCCGTCTGCACTGGCCGCTGTTTCCGCAAAGCCAACACAGTTGATCTTTGTTCCGGAAGTCTCATTAATGGCTTTGACTTTGCCGGAAGTGCCTGCAACGTTCACCGGTGCGCCCACCGTGATGGCGCCAGCTGCAACCACGCTGGCGATTCCAGCCTTGCGAACACTTACGTTCTTGTTCTGAAGGCTCTGGCTGTGCATGGTGACACCAAGGATAGCGCCCGCATTGGCCGCGCCGGGCAAGGCACATTCCCCAGCATTGGTTCCTTGAACAACAACCAAGTTCGCATCAACGCCATTCGCATCAGTGACCTTGTAGGCCTTGTCAAGGATGTAGCTTGGCATTCTTTCAACCTCCTTTTCATAGAATGAGTCGCGCTCCGAGCTTCTACGGCATCTGATCTCGCCCTAGGCAAGTCGCGCCTGACCGAAATGCTCCACGCCCACCGGGGTCTGTGAGCGTCAATACTCCTTTGCTACGGCTTTCAACGCATCCACGTAGCTCAGACCAGGGTTCTGTTCCTGAAAGGCCAGAACCTTGCGATGCAGCTCAACGGAGCTGCGGCTCACAGGGGCCTGAGCCGTGGGCTGTGGAATTGCTGTATCGCGCCGGGTGCTCAGCGCATCGTCCTTCGCCACCTCGCCCAACGGCACGAGAGGCGGCAAACTTGCGAGAAATGCCTTGAACCACTCGAGCGGCGTTATCTGCTGATCACTTTCACCAAAACGGCTCACAGCAAGGCCAGCCTCCTGGTCAAGCAGATCATCGAGCGACTCAAGAAAGTCCACGATGCCGAGTTTTTCCCACGCAGGGATGAACTTACCCTGGTGCTTGAGCGTCTGGCAGAAAGCCTGGAGCTGTGTGCGGCGCTGCGCATGGCGCATTGCAGCCAGCTCTTGCTCGGCCTGCTCCTTCTCATTCCGGAGCTCCCGCAGGGCAGCATCGGCTTCAGCCATCTGCGGCGTCTCCACCCGGGAAGCTTCCTCTGTGGCTATCGCTACGTCTGTCGCCTTCTCGGACTCTTTTTCGGAAGTCGCTGGATCGGGCTGATCTGCCTCAGCCGTAGTCGTGCCCGGCTCGGAAAATTCAATCGCCACAAACTCACCTGCATCGTGAAAGATTGGATCTGCCAGGCCCTTGACTTCTGGAATACGTGCTCCCAGGAAGCTCACTGCACGCAGGTACGGCCTGCCGGTCTGCTGGAATTGCTGATAGAGTTCAACACTGCGTTTTTTAAACGCGCCTTGCTTGAGAAGATCCCGAAACTGCTGATCGAGATTTTTCAGACGTGCAATCAAGAGATCGCCGCCACGCCGCAGACTTCGCACCCAGCCAAACGCCGGGCCGCTTTGATGGTGGTCAATGGTTACCGGCGCTTCGTGGAGCTGCGTATCGTAGTCTCGAACAAGTGCGTCAAGATCCTCCGGTGTATACCGGCCTTTTTCGCCATAATCACCGGCACGAAAGACTTCGACTTCGACTTCTTGTGTCAATTCCCTCACTCCTTTCTCCTCTGCTTCTGTAGAATTGCGAGCGGACCAAGGCCATTGACATACGGCCAGGCCTTCGAGCCACTCGTCTCGTCGAACTGACGAGCTACTGAGGGCAGGTTTGAAACCTGCCCCTACAACTCAAGGGGCGGATTAATCTGGCTTTTCTTCGCGCAATACTTCTTCACGCGGATCTTCATGTCGCGTGCCGACACGGCCCGGTCGAATTTCTTGCGGCTTGCTATCGCCGGCCGACGCGGATTTCATTGGCGCAGGTGGCCGATCGCCCCATGGAACCGGCGGCAGACCCAGTGTGCGCCGCACTTCATTGATGGTCAACACGCCAAACTGCAAATGATATTGATAGAGGTTGTTATCGTCGTAGCGCAGCACACGCTCCTTATCTACAGGCACAGGCCGTTTGTACTTTTCATAAAAGTAGCTCAGCGGAAGCGGCACACCAAGGCCCACGAGTTGCTTGTCTATATTGACCTCTTCGTCAAGGCCCTCATCAGCTGAGGTATCAATCATAAATCGTGGACAGGGCGTCTCCGGCCCGAAATTGAACTGCACAAGCCATGGGATGAGCTGAGAATTCATGACGCTCATCAGGGCCTTGGCATCGGCTTCGATGTATTCGTTGCGCACGGCTTCGTGGACGCGGCCAAGGGCGAGACTGCCGGAGCGTCGGCCTTCGCTGGTTGTCAGCGTTGCGCCAAGCACGATCTTCGAGATCTCGTCGTTACACCAGTCAGCCAGATCTTTATAGGAATTGATCGCGCCGGTACGCTTGGCTTCCAGAAACTCTATGACCACATTGTCGGGGATCGTAATACCGGTATCGTTCTGAAGGCTTTCAATGACTTCGAACAGGCGCTTACGCTCTTCCTCTGAAGTGCCCACGCGGTATTTGCCAATGACCGTTGGTGAGCCGAACTTTTCGTTGAAGATTACCCAGAACTTTAGATTGTTCTTCTTGAACCAGTAGTACCAGTAAGCTTTGCAACAGAGACCTTTGCCATAGGGATTGTCGTTCATGGCGTTGAAGGTGAGAATGAGGAACTTGCGCGGAGGAAGCGGCACACCCCAGAGTGCGGAGCCCGCGGTGCTCATGGGGCTGGCGAAACCGGTCATGATAGGAGCGCGCGAGGCAGGCGAACTGCTATTTATCTGCTCTGCATACTCTTTGGACGGGTTGAGGAGTCGGAGCTCGCCCTGGGCGTCAAAGACGAAACGACGTTGATGACGACTTTTGATTCTGCTGACCGCTACCTGCCCGTCGCGCAACTCCCAGAGGACTTCTGCCACTGCAAAGCCTTTGCCCAGGGCATCGAGAAGGTTATAGAGTACCTGATCGAAATTACTTATGGCCTGGAGGCGCTCTTCAACGAAGCGCGCCACAGCCTGGTCGCGCGGGTCGTCGGACGCAGCCTGGATGCGGCGAGTTCGGCTTAGCACGCCGTTCTTGCGCGTCTGGAGCACTGAGAAGAGATGGCCATCTTTATCTTCCATTTCACTGTAGAGATCGTAGATGGAAAGATGGTAACGACTGGTGGCGCTTTCGCTGCGGAGAATCTGCGCCGGCGTATCCCAGCCGGTATAATCGCGCAGGCCAAGTTCATCGTCAGGCCGCGCAATTTCCTGGATTACAGGTTGATCCGCCATGATCTGCCTTCCTTTCTGAAAAGCATGCATCCATGAATCACAGGCAGGTTGAAAATGCGCCTGTGGCGCGATGCCTGTGCTACTGTCATTGTTGCGAACAGGCATGGAAGAAACGTATTGTTCAAAACTACAGTCTAATACTACCGAAAAGAATTCTCCTGTCAATTCCCACACCGCCCCTTGCGTACCTTTCCGGGAGTAAAAAATAAAAAAGCGCCATAGAAAACGAAGATTGCCACAGAGACTCAGAGGCACAGAGATCCCAGGGAAAATGCAAAATGAAAATTGCAAATATCAAATTTTAAATTTTCCTTTTACAATTTAATTCTCTGTGTCTTTGTGTCTTCGTGGTTCTACTTCTTGAATACTGCCACAGAGACACGGAGACACAGAGCATGTACAAAAGTCTTAATCTGTGTTCATCTGTGTTCATCTGTGGTTCTATTTATTCCTGCAACCGCGGATGCACACATATAATCGGATATCTTCAAGGAATACTTCCCTTTTGATGAATAATGTTCTTTACACTCTGTG
>CAYVXD010000128.1:0-8806 GCA_964454265.1 uncultured Candidatus Sumerlaeota bacterium
ACGACTACTAGCTACAGAGCTATCAACATGTGCTCTCGTACTACATACAAGGCACGGAGTGTTTCTAGGATGAGTATTATGAATTCTGTGCTCTGTGTCTCGGTGCCTCAGTGGCATTAAAGTTGAGTCCGCTCTAAAACGTCGGTTGTCTCTTCCTTTGATCAAAAATTGCCATAGAGTCACAGAGTCACAGAGATTTTCTTTGTGTCTTTGTGCCCTTCAGGGTGAACTTTCAGGGTGAACTCTTGGTGGTGATCATTCAAAGATAACCACGAAGGCACGAAGATTTTATGTCTTTGTGTCTTGCATTTTATCTACCCTCATTTTAATGTATCTAGAAGATTTGACAATCTTAATCCATGATAAGATATACCTCTGCCACCAAGTCAAGAAAAATATATCTATGCTTTGTGCATTCAATTCAGGCAAAAAGTCCGGAACATGAATAGAGATTGATGGATTAGGACTACGGCTTTCTGGAGATCTGTTGCTACAATGCAGAAAGGGAGCACATGCGGATAGCGCTTGATTTTCGAAAACTGAGAACGAAGCAGCCCAACTGAACCCAAGGTTTGCACTTGCAGGGAGTAGGGGCAATTCATGAATTGCCCCTACCTGCCGAAGGCTTGTCCAGCCCGCGGCACAGAGTGGGCTGTTAGGAAGCTGTAGGGGCTCAAAATTTTGAGCCCCTACCTGCCAGAGAAACCCGGTACTGCATTCATGCAACCGTCGGTTTTATTTTAAAAAGGTTGGCGGATCTTCACAAGATTTCTCAGGCATCATTTTCATTTGACAAGGGAGCAAGTTTGTAGCTAACTGTAGCACCTATTTCTTGAACTTCAGTGAGAAAGGACGTCTACGAGACAATGAAGAAGAAACAGCGTAAGATTCGCAAGGTGGTGCTTGCCTATTCTGGAGGGCTGGACACGTCAGTCATGATCAGGTGGCTGATTGAGAATTACGGGTGCGAGGTTATCGCATTTGCTGCCGATCTAGGACAGGGGGAGGATCTGAAGCCTCTACGCGAGAAAGCCATCCGCACAGGGGCCAGCAAGATCGTGATTAAGGACGTAAAACAAGAGTTCGTGAAGGAGTACGTGCTGCCGGCTATCAAGGCGAATGTGCTCTACGAAGGAAAGTACCCGCTGGCAACTGCACTGGCGAGGCCGCTGATCGCCAAGTGGCTCATGGCAATTGCCAGGCAGGAGAAAGCCGACGCAGTTGCCCACGGATGTACGGGGAAGGGGAACGATCAGGTGCGCTTCGAGGTGACGGCCTTTGCCCTGGACCCGGACATTCAGGTTCTTGCACCGGTTCGCGAGTGGGAAATGAAAACGCGGGAGGAGGAGATCGAGTACGCGAAGCGCTACAATATTCCCGTAAGCGCCACGAAGAAGAAGCCCTATAGCATTGATGCCAATCTCTATGGGCGCAGTATCGAGTGCGGTGCGCTGGAAGATCCCTGGGTCTCGCCGCCGGAGGATGCGTTTCAGTCAACGACCTCTCCGCTTAACGCACTTTCCAAGCCGTGCACCATCAAGCTGAGCTTTGAGCGAGGCGTTCCGGTACGACTCAACGGTAAGAAGGCATCGCCGCTCGAGATCATCCAGGAGCTGACAACTCTGGGTGATCAACACGGTGTGGGGCGGATTGATCTGGTGGAAAACCGGCTGGTAGGCATTAAGTCGCGTGAAGTCTACGAGGCATCGGCTGCAACTATATTGATTACCGCACACCGGGAGCTGGAGAGCCTGACACTGGATCGCGAGACCGCACATTTTAAGGAAACGATTGTGCCCAAGTACGCCGAACTGATCTACTATGGACTCTGGTTCTCGCCGCTACGCAGGGCGCTGGCAGCGTTTGTCGAGGCAACGCAGGAAAATGTCACCGGTGAAGTTCGGCTGCAACTGTATAAGGGGACGTGCATCCCGGTAGGGCGACGCTCGCCCTTTTCGCTTTACGACAAATCGCTGGCCACCTACGAAGCAGGCGATATGTTTGACCAGAGTGCTGCAGAGGGCTTCATCGAGATTTTTGGGCTACCGCTTAAGGTGCAGGCGCGGGCCAACAAAAAGCAGCGTAAGGGAAAGTAGCACGGCTACGCAGTTCTATCAGCGTAGGCTGCAGGGAGCGATTCATGCGTTTAAAGAATAAACGCGCACTGATCACAGGAGCCAGTCGTGGCATCGGACGGGCGACTGCCGTGAAATTAGCGTCTGAAGGCGCCTCGGTGGTTGTCAATTACGTGGAGCAGCAAGAGCTGGCCGAGGAAGTTGTGCGGGAAATTCGTGGGCAAGGTGGAGATGCGTGGACAGTAGGCGCTGACGTTACAAACCGCAAAGAGGTTGACCAGATGTTTGCCAAGATTAAGGAGCGCTATGGTCGGCTGGATATCCTGGTGAACAATGCAGGTCTGGGACTGCGGACTCCTATTGAGGAGATCACTGGCGAGACGATGGAGAAACTCTTTGCCATTAATACTCTCGGTGCACTCTACTGTGCTCAGGCAGCTGTCAAGTTGATGCAAGGCGGGGGCGTGATCATAAACGTCTCCACGCTTGCGGTAAAAAAGTCACTTCCGAGCATTGGTGCTTATCGAGCGGCAAAAGCCGCGCTCGAAGCACTGACGCGGCAGCTGGCATTTGAACTCGCGCCGAAGAACATCGTAGTGAACGGCGTAGCGCCCGGTGCGGTGGAGACCGATCGCCAGCATTTGCTGTCGCCTGAAGTAAGAAAGCGCATTCTCGAATCAACTCCAGCGGGCCGGGTAGCTCAGCCCGAAGATATTGCCAATGTAATCTTTCTGCTCTGCCTTGAAGAGTCGTTCTGGATACGAGGACAAATCTTGAACGTTGACGGAGGCGCCTGCCTGCTGTAACTCCGCCTGCCGCGGACAGGCCCGTCGCACCCTGATTCCATGGGGACAACATCCTGCGTTTGTGCTCCCTGCCTTTCCTCCAAATGGACAGTTCTTTTTGAGAACGGCCCTTTATTCTATTAAGCGATCTGCCAAAGAGCCGGAAAGAAACCTAAATTCCCAACCCAGATTTTCAGCTATAGAACTTTGTGCTTTTGATTTCTATCTTGCCAATTCATACCTCTTTTGCTTTAGTCATCCCAGAATTTCACATTTGCTTGTGACATTGAAAAGCAAAGAATAGGGCACATCGAACAACAGATAATAATGAAAAATGGCTAGTATTAGTATTGCACTTATATCGCTTTATGACGAGTTCTGTCTTGGCTTGCGACATATTGCAGGGTACCTTCAAAGTAAGGGGCAGGATATAACAATTATACATTTTAAGAGATACGTTGAGCAAAGTCGGGAATTGCTCGAATCAAAGGAGCGAGAAGCACCAAACAGATCTTCTGAAGATGCCTACCTTGTTGGAGTCTCGCCATTTGGTGAGGTTTATCTGGACTATTCCGTTCCCTACACGCAGCGGGAACTGGACCTGCTGCTAAAAGTCCTTTCAGAGCGTAAAGTTAAATATGCAGGAATTTCCGTGCCTTCCTATCACAAAAAGGTCGCTCTTGAATTAACCGGATTGATCAAGAAAAACCTTGCTTTGCCGGTAATATGGGGTGGTGTACATCCTATAGTTGCCCCTATGGATTGTTTTGATAATGAAGGTGTGGTGAATTTCATCTGCATGGGAGAGGGAGAACGTACAATTGAGGAATTTAGTGAAGCGCTTGAGGAGGGAGAAGACATCTCGTCAAGGAAAATCGGGGGTCTATGGCTTCGTCAAAACGCCAAAATTATTAAAAATGAAAACCGAGATGTGTGCCAGAATCTCGACGAGCTGGGCTTCCCCCTGTATGACAGTGACAGAGAATTTATGATTTACGAAAATAGAATAATTCATAAAGAGCCGCTCATTGATAGCCAGCTTTACTGGACGCATAAAATTATGACAAGTAGGGGATGCCCGTTCAACTGCAGTTTTTGTATCTACAGTACGTTGAGACGAGATTATGAGGGACTATGCAAGGTGCGGAGACGAAGCCCTGAACACGTAATAGAGGAACTTCGAAGAGCAAGAGCAAGAATGCCACAACTTATGATAGTTGAATTTCAGGATGACATTTTCACATTACAAATGCCCTGGTTAGTGGAATTTGCAGAATTATATAAAAAAGAAATAGCACTTCCCTTCTGGTGTTATACACATCCTGCCTATGTAAATGACGAATATTTATCAATCCTTAAAGATATGGGCATTGAGTATATTACAATGGGTATTCAGTCAGGTAGCGATAGAATAAATCGGGAAGTGTTTGACCGAAAAACGAACAGACAGACGGTGCTTAAAGCAGTGGAACTGATTGCCAAACACCAAATATTTCCCAATTATGATATCATAACCAATAATCCGTATGAAACAGAGGCAGATAGATATCAGACGCTTGACTTTCTGACACAGATTCCTGGCAAGTTTGAGCTTCATCTTGGAAAACTCGCATTTTTCCCTGGAACCACTCTTACGCTAAGGGCAGAGAAGGAGGGAATGATTGGGAGATGTGATGAAGAAGCTTACGAGTTCTGGAACGCTTTATATCTGCTTGCCAGGTATCACGCTGCAGATAGAGAAACTATTTTGAAGCTAACAAAAGATGAGTTTTTACGTGAAAATCCCGAAGTTTTATGGTGTGCAATGCGTGAAATCGCCACCCTGGAAAAAGAAAACGAACAGCTCAAGGCCGAGATCAAGCAGTTGTCTGACCAGTTAGAAAAGGGGAAATTCGCAAAAAAGGCCAACCTTTTTTCTGTCGTTGTCAAGAAGCTTAAGAGTTTATTTTCTTAGTTTTCACCTGCCCCGTTTTTTGAAAAGAGTGAGCCAAGTAAAGAGTCAAACTCATCTAAAGGTGCTGATGGTTTGCCTTTTCAGTCAACCATTTTTACATAAGTTTCGGGACTTAGAGAGACTGGCAAAATGTGCGCCTAAGGCGCACTAACCACTACGACACAACGTACACGACGGGAGTAGGGGCGACCGGTCGGGTCGTCCCTACATTCTGAATTTTTAATGCCCCTAAGGTGCAAAGGCTCATTCGCGTCGTGCCGTCGTGGTTTGATAGTTCTTTTTGTTAGGTTCTCTTAGTCTGTCTTGTTCGGGATATAATCCCCATAATTATTTGCCTGCCGAGCTGTTTATATACTCTTTTGCATATTAAATGACCGAAATTCCTGCCAAATATGTATAACCTATATGATCACGTCCATAGGGCAGACACATAGGTCTGCCCCTACGGCATCCACCATGTTACCGCTACTGCATCAATACGTCTAATGCCCTGTAAAATAGCTGTGTAGGGGCGAACCCATGTGTTCGCCCTTTTGCTTCTGATTTTCGGTCATTTGTTTCGCAAATCGGTATAATACTCCCCTCTAGTATCTGGTTCTTGTTTTTCATTTCATAGGGATCAGCGAATTTCGTCCTGTTCGATGCCGACGAAGTCAGTGAAGCGCTTGCGGCGTTCCCAGATCTTAAGAGTTGCAGGGAGAATGGTGAGAGCGGCGATAAGGCAGAAGCTGACGCCTAGGATAGAGAGGATGCCCATTTCGCGAATGCCGCGAAAACTGGCAAAAGCAAGGGAGCCGAAGCCAATAATGGTGGTGAGAGATGTAATGACAACGGCGCGGCCTGTGTTTTCGATGGTGGTGAGGAGATGATCGCTATTTTTTCTGTGTTGAGGGTCGGCATCTTGTGCCATGGCTGCGTAGTAGCGCTGGAGGAGATGGATGCCACTATCAACGCCGATGCCGATAATCATGGGCACGACAATGATGTTAAGAAAGTTCATCTGAATGCCAAGGATATGCATGGAGCCGAGCATCCAGAGAGACCCACATAGCACAGGAATAAGGGAGAGAATAGCGCGTGAAAGGCTGCGGAAGTGGAAGAGGAGGATAAGCAGGACGCTGAGTGTGACGACGATGACAATGTAGGCAAGATCCTTCTTGACGACCTTTTCGAGTTCTCTGGCGATAATGGCAACGCCGGTGAAGTCAATGTGGCCGACGTCCTTTTTAAGGGAGTGAAGGAATTCGGTTGGCACGGCTTGGTGCCAGGTGCCGGAAGGGGGATAGATGTGAGTAACGATGCGATAGCCTCTAGAGGAGCGGTGCATGTATTTCCATACGAGGCGTTTGAAAATGGGGCTATTAACGGAGCCGAATTCGACAAAGTTCTCCTGGCGGGCGTGTTGCTGGAGTGAGAGCAGACGTTCGAGAAAGGGTTGGAAAGTTTCGGGGGTAAAACTGAGTTTGCGGCCTTGGCTCAGCACGGTATGTTCGAGGGCATCAATGTCAAGTGAGAGGATGAGCTGCTGAGAGCGCTGCTGTGTTTTTATGGAGGGGAGGAAGGTGCGCAGAGAGTCGCAGGAGAGGATGTCGTAGGTACCATGGGCTTCTTCGATGTTGTCATAGAGGGCATCGTTTTTTTCGAGAGCCTCTTGAACGGAGCTGCCGGAAACGATGGCTATGACTTGGTTAGAGGGGAGTTCGAAGTGACGTTCGAGGCGATCGCGCAGGCGTAGATATTTAGGTGAGGGCTGCCGCAAGGCGCGGAAGTCTTCGTTAAAGGAGACGGAGAGAGCATGGAATGCGAGGTAGGTAGTGATGATAAGGCCGAGGGCGATGGTGGAGCGGGGATAGGTTAGGACGACGTGAGCGACGTGGCGCAGGCCAAGGCCTGTGAGTGGGGAGCGGCTGAGTTTAGCCTGGGCGTGGCGTGCGCGGATGGTCATCAGTGCCGGAAGGACAAGGTAAATAGAGAGGAGGCAGCAAAGGATACCACTGCCAGCGACGAACCCGAGTTCCTGAAAGCCTTTGAAAGAAGCGAAAAGCAGGCCATAGAAGGCAACGGCTGTGGTGATGGCACCGGTGAAGATTCCTTCGCCGGTTTCGACGATAGCGGTTTTCAGGGCAAGGAAAGCATCGCCGCTGATCTTTAGCTCTTCAATAAAACGATTGTAAATGTGAATAGCGAAGTCAATACCGAGGCCAATGAGCACAGCGCCAAAGGCGAAAGTCACAATAGTCAGACGGCCGATGCAGAGGCTGGTGAGGCCGAGGGTCCAGAGGATGCCGACAATAAGGGGTAGGCCCACAAAGTAGATGGCATCGAGGCGACGGAAGACGAGGATGAAGAGCGCAAGCACGCAGATAAAGGAGGTGGTAAGGGTATTGTAAAGGTCTTTACGGATCATGCGGGCGTCGTTGAGGGCCTCGGGATGGCTGCCAACGAAGCTGATGCGAATCTGGCTGTCTTGGACGGGGGCGCTCCGTGACCTGCGCGCGCCGTTGTCTTCTTCGGAATCCATGAATGAGGGAAGGCGTTTCTGGATGGTGTCCCTGGTCTGATTGAGGAATTTCATGAGTTTTGCGGTGAAGACGAGGTCGGAGGAGGGCTTGCGCGGTTTAAGTACCATGAGAAGCATTTTGCCATCGGAGGAAAGGAAGTAGCCCTGGCGGAGGTTCAGTTTAGTGGGGCCACGACTATGAACGAGGCGCTGGCGAATAATATAAGAAATATTGAGCGGATCGGCGAGGAGGTTTTCGCGGATTTTGGGAGTAGTGGGGGTGAGCAGGCGATGTTTGAGGCGGACGAGTTGACGATAAATTTCATCTGAATGGAGTTTTTCGGTGATTTTGGTCCAGTCGGAATCAGTGAGGAGGGAGACGATGCGTTCGTCGGCATTCTGGAGATAGAAGTCTTTTGCCTCAGGGTCGAGTTTGTAATCCACGGTGGAAATGAACTCAGTGTTGTCAATGGCGCGTGCAAATGTCTTAGCGGCATGGATAAGTGCGGGTTCCTGGTGAGGCTTAGAGGCTTCCACCACGGCGAGCATATAGTCAAAGGCGCCGAAATCGCGGAGCGCATTGCGGAAGGTAATGGCGGCCGGGGATTCTTCAGGCAAGAGGGCCACCATATCGGTTTCGATATGGAGCGAGAGCAGAGCGACGATGGCACAGATGGTAAGAATTGCAACGACGCAAAGCACAACGCACGGGGCGTTATAGGTGACGGTGGCGATAAGTTTGAGGAATGCGCGGCGCATATTAAGACGTCCGTTTCAATAATGCTTCGAGGGGATACTCCTGGATAGAATATTGTGGAGGGAAGCGAAAGACTGCGGGCTGAAGTGGCGGATTGATTTTATATTTCAGAACCCTGGCTGTCATGGTCGCCTGAGATTCGATGAAATGAACGGTCATTTTGGTTGGGAGGAGGTGGCCATCGAAGAGCTCGTATTGGTGGTAGGTAACGTCGAGGGCAAGGCGCTTGTTTGAGTCATAGAGGGCGACGCGGTCAATCAGGAGGTCGGTTTTGCGCATGACGAAGACCTGTTTTGCATTGTCAGTGAGTGTGCGGATGAAGACGTAATGGCCGGGAAGTGTAGCGATGCGGTTCCGGACTGGCAACCTCAGGGACGTTAGCGCCCTACTGCCTTCTTGCGTGGCGCTGCCTTCAGCCTCAAGGCGGGTTTTCTGAAGCACGTTAGTGATGGTGCGTTCGATTTCAAGAGCGTGCGCGATGTCGGTGGGATTGATGCCGAAAAACAGGGCTGGATGCCTGCGTAAGGTCTGGGGTGTTCCGGAATAGAGTTCACGGTCTTTGTTGAGATAAACCTGGACGCGGTCGGGGAGTGCGAGACATTCGAAGAGCGTGGAAGTGATGGTGCGATAACCCCGGAGGCGTAGCTTGCCCGCCCAACTGTTTTCTTGCGTGGCGGGTTTATCGGGTATCTGATAAAGAAGTGTGGCTTCAAAGAACTTCTTACCTTTAATATT
>CAYVXD010000128.1:8906-11943 GCA_964454265.1 uncultured Candidatus Sumerlaeota bacterium
CTTGAGTGGATTAATCGGAGCGCGACCAGGCTGAATGATTGAGCAAGAGCAGAGGATGGCCGTGAGAAAAGCAAGCAGGCCAATAGAGGCGAACTGCGAACGGCAGCGGAACATGAGGATTGCCCTTTAAAGAGACTCCACTAAAATTAAATATTTAACCACTACGACACAACGTACACGACAAAAGAATTAGCAGTACACTTTTAACATAGTACACGTCGTGCCGTTGTGGTTTGATTTTTTATGTGCTCTAAATACAAATTTGAGCATTACACTAAGGGTTGCTCTTGTGAACGCACAGTTCACACCATATTCGCGCTATTTCGCAAAAGTCAAGCTCTTGTTCAGGCGATGCGACGGAAGTTATTGAGGAAACGCGCTTCCGTGTGGGGAAAAAGAAAGATCTTGCAGAGCGAAAAGCATGGAATCTGCCGCAAGTAAATCGCTCCTATTATAGTTTGGGCATCGTAAGGCAGGTATTTATAAACCAGTAAACGTAATAATGAAATGGTGTTTCAGCAACTGAAAGTCTTGGCATGCGCATGGACAGAAAGATGGAAGGAATGTTTCGCCGAAATAAGAGCACTGGTCACCCGAGCGGTTCGAAATCAATTCTCGGATCACTTGAAAAGCACCTGGGTATTCGCTTGCACCTGAAGGCCGATGTCGTAAACCTTGGGTGTTGTATAATGTATAAAGAATAACCTATCCCCGATTTCCCCCATATCTTTGGACATTGGAAGATTGAGATGCGACAATCGGAGTGAAGGGTTGCCGGTGAGGATCCGGGGCGGGGGCGTTCGGCATTTTGACAATTGACTTGAAGACATTGTTCATCTAAGAAAGATTGCTTAAATGTTGGTAAACAATCAGAGAACGGTCTAAAATTTCCATCAGTTATAGTGTGGGCCAACTGTGAATTTAAATCACAAAGGCGATTTCAAGGTAGATTTTGAGTCGAATAAACAGCTCATTTTTTTGCCATCTATACTGATATCGTGTATGGGTAGAACTAAGAAAGGACTCAGAAAAAAAATCGCAAAAGATCTCTCAGAAAGAGGTAAGAAAATGAAAAAAGAGCATGCCAAAATCCTCCGACTCAAATTGAAAGAAGATGACTTGCACAAACTGGAAAAGATTCCAAACCCAAGGCTACATCGGTTCGTCACGGACGCCGTCGTACTTTGTAATCCTGATTCGGTGTTTGTGTGTACCGACTCTCCGGCAGACATAGAATACGTTCGCAAAAGGGCTGTTGAGACTGGAGAAGAGAAATCTCTCAAGATGGAAGGGCATACCGTGCATTTTGACGGCTACTACGACCAGGCCCGAGATAAGGCAAATACAAAGTATCTGGTACCACGAGGACTTGATTTGGGGACAAACATAAATTCTATCGATCGAAAGAAGGGGTTGGCCGAGATACGAGGTATTCTCAAAAACATCATGGTTGGAAAGGAAATGATAGTACGGTTTTTTACTCTCGGGCCGACAAACTCGATCTTTTCGATATCTGCGGTTCAGCTCACTGATTCAGCCTACGTTGCTCACAGTGAAGATCTGCTCTATCGTCCCGGCTACGGACAGTTCAAACAGCTCGGCGAATCAGATGATTTCTTCGCGGTCCTTCATTCAGCCGGGGAAACCGAAAATAATGTCAGTATCAACATAGACCAGAGACGAATATACATTGATGTCGAAGAGGAGGTTGTCTACAGCGTCAATACTCAGTATGCAGGCAATACGGTTGGATTTAAAAAGTTGTCCTTGCGTCTAACAATTCGGAAGGCGGATCGAGAAAGTTGGCTTGCCGAACATATGCTTGTTATGGGGATTCGTGGCCCTGATGGTCGCACAACGTATTTCACAGGCGGGTTCCCCAGCTTTTGCGGAAAGACGTCCACCGCGATGGTTCCCGGTGAAAGCATCGTTGGAGACGATATTGCTTACCTGAGAAGAATTAGGGGGCGGGTTCATGCTGTGAATGTCGAATGCGGAGTATTTGGTATTATCCAGGACATAAATCCTGATAGTGACCCGACTATATGGAAATTGCTCACAAGTCCAGAGGAAATCATCTTCTCAAATGTTCTTGATGTTGATGGTGTGCCATATTGGGTAGGTGATGGGCGTAAACATCCTGAAAGGGGTAGTAACTACGCGGGGGCTTGGTATCGCGGAATGAAGGACAAAGAGGGTAATGAAATCGCTGCTTCCCACAAGAATGCCCGGTACTGTGTCAGACTAAGCAATTTTCCAAACCTCGATAAACTGGCGGATGATGCCAAGGGTGTCCCGATTGGGGGCCTCGTCTATGGCGGTCGTGACGGCGATACGTGGGTTCCCGTGCAGGAGTCTTTCAGCTGGGGACACGGAGTGGTTACAATGGGTGCGAGCCTGGAGTCGGAAACCACAGCAGCTACACTCGGGCAAGAGGGGATCCGCAGCTTTCAACCGATGTCCAACCTTGATTTTCTCTCCATTCCCCTGGGACGATACATTCAGAACCATATAATGTTTGGTATCGGCTTACAACATCCGCCCGTGATTTTTGCGGTAAACTACTTTCTTAAAGACAAGAAGGGAAAATATCTCAACGGAATAAAAGACAAATATGTCTGGTTGAAATGGATGGAGCTTCGTGTGCATGGTGATGTACCGGCTATTGCGACACCTACTGGCTTCATTCCTCAATTCCGAGACTTGGTGAAACTTTTCAAGCAAGTGCTTGCTAAGGACTACTCAGAAAAAGAATACGTTGAACAGTTCACGCTCCGTATTCCTGAAATCCTCAAAAAAATCATCAGGATTGAAAAAATATATCGAACAGGGATTATGGATTCTCCTCATATATTTTTTGATATACTTCATGAACAGCGTCAGCGTCTTCGCGAAGCCAGAGAAAAATATGGGGAGTACATATCCCCATTCAAATTCCTGGAATAAGCCTCTTTAAAAGAGAACTGTCGTTTTATAAGGCTTTTTCTCAAATGAGTTACCATTTTGGGAGAGATAATCCCTACGCACAAGGCGCATT
>CAYVXD010000129.1:0-11767 GCA_964454265.1 uncultured Candidatus Sumerlaeota bacterium
CTACTAGCTACAGAGCTATCAACATGTGCTCTCGTACTACATACAAGGCACAAAGACACCAAGATATCGGGGAGAACATGCGTTTCATTTCAGCGCTGCTGTTTCGGAAAAATACAACATATCGAGAAGATGGAGCCACTTGTGAATCGCTGCGGATCATTTCTGCTCACTTTACTTATTGCAATCTGCTCCATGGCACAATGTGTATGCCTAGCCGCGGGATCTCTGACCATTGACGCATTTGACTACACAACTACGGCTGCTGCGCGCTCGGCATGGGTGCCCAGCGCCACTTCGCCTCAGGTAGGCATTGCCGAAAATGGTGAATGGGGTTCCGAGCGCGTGATGCTCCTCCCCTGTTCCTTCACAGATCCCGTGAGCCGATGTTACTGGGATCGCTACGTGTCGCTCGACCTGACGGGACATAGCGCAATATCACTCAGGCTCTACGTTCCAAACCCTACCCCGATATCATGGTTCACGCTCTACTTCCACAGCGTCAGTGGATGGTACGGTAAGAGTTCGGGAGTTACACGTTCCGGCTGGCAGCGCTTCCAGTGGTCGCGGAGCGACTTTGGGGAAGAAGGTACGCCTGCTGGATGGGATCAGATTGACCGTATTCGTCTGTCACCGTGGAAAGCTTCTGACGTTGATACGTATCTGGCGGTGGACGAACTTATAGCATTTAATCCGCTGATCTCTATTGTAAGATGTACAAGATCCCCCGACCAATGGTCAGTCGAAAACAGCGTTACTCTACTGCAAGATTGGCTCAGCCGATATGAGATCTCACTCGGAGTACTCACTGATGAAGAGCTCGAAGCCGGAGGCCTGCCAGGGAGTAAAATGGCGATTCTTGCGTACAACCCGGTGCTTTCTGACGCAGAGCTGACGAACCTTGAGACCTTTGTTCAGAGCGGCGGAAAGCTCATGGTGTTTTGCAGTCTTCACTCCCGGATCGCAGCACTGCTGGAGATCCAACGCACGGGATGGGTGCGTCAGCAAATGCGCGCTATGCATTTCTCTGACGACCAGATAGAGGGACTCCCCGACCATGTACTCCAGGCGTCGTGGCAGACTACGCTTGCCGAGCCGATTGAAGGGCAAAGCCGCGTGATTGCGCGCTGGGAAGATAGCCAGGGTACTATGCTCCCCCACGCAGCATGGCTTGCCAGCCCGGCAGGCGCGTTCATGGCTCATATCGTACTTTCCGAAGATGCCGAGAAGAAACAACGGTTGCTCCTTGCCCTGGTGGGACATTACGTACCGGAAATCTGGCCGGAAGCTGCGCAGGTGGCAATTGAAAAGATCGGTCGGATTGCATACTATCCGAGCTACGAGGACGCTATAGCTGGCATACGCGCTCTGGCACACGGTAGTCCTAAGATATTGGCTATTGAGAATTCTCTTGCCGCCGCGGATGTGCTGCGAAGCCAGGCGCTTGATGCAGTAAGCTCTGGCAATTATTTGCGCGCAGTGGAATTAGCGTTTGAAGCACGCGCTGCCCTGCAGAATGCGTACTATCTCTGCCAGACATCGCACAGTCCTGAGTTCCGAGCAGTGTGGACCTCAAGCACAGGGCCATATCCTGGTGATTGGGAGCGCTCTGCCAGAATTCTCGCACGCAACGGATTTACTGCTATTGTGCCCAACATGTTCTCCGCCGGACTTGCACACTACGACAGCGCGATTCTTCCGCATTCCCAGACTTTCCAGACGTACGGCGACCAGATTGCGCAGTGCGTCGAGGCTGCCCATCGCTACGGCCTTGAGGTACACGTATGGAAGGTGAACTGGAACCTCTCAAGTGCGCCGCAAGATTTTATTGACAGTATGCGCGCACAAGAACGCACGCAAGTTTCCGTCACCGGTGAACCGATTGACTGGCTCTGTCCTTCACACCCGGATAATTACCAGCTGGAACTCGACACAATGCTGGAAGTTGCGCAGAACTACGACGTTGATGGCGTGCACTTCGACTATATCCGCTACCCAAACTCCGACTGCTGCTATTGCACCGGCTGCCTCGAGCGCTTTCAAGCAGAGACCGGCCATCACGTTGAGAACTGGCCCGCGGATGCCTATAGTGGCCCTCTCCGCGCCGATTATCGAGACTGGCGTTGCCAGCAAATATCGCGACTGGTGCAAGGAGTCAGTGAAAGCGTGCACGTGCTCAAACCGTCGCTCAAGGTTTCCGCAGCCGTTTTCTCGCGCTATCCCAGCTGTCGGGATACTATCGGGCAGGACTGGGTGTCGTGGATTGACAATGGTTATCTGGATTTTATCTGCCCAATGGACTATACGGAAGATTATGAACTGTTTGTCAATCTTGTGGATGAACAGATGAGCTATGCTGCAGGCCGCATCCCGCTTTACCCCGGCATCGGTGCAGGCGCCTCTAACAGCATACTCTCACCTGATCAGGTGATTATGCAGATACTGGCAACCCGCGCGGCAGGTACCGGAGGCTTTGTCATATTTGTTTATAACGTCGGTCTGGCCGGAACGTGTCTCCCAGCGCTTGGAATGGGCCTGACCGCTCCATCCTCTACACCGGTATCACTCCTGTGGTATTTATACGAATAAGCCCTGTATCGTTGCAGCCTTTTATTGCCCCAGGTTTGCGTTCTTTGCGGCTTTGCGTGAGCCAAAATCTATCCTCACCCATACACGCATAATACTCAGCCAGAAATGAGCTTGACTTTTGTCCAAACCACCACTATACAAGCCGCAATTGACCCTTGGCATTACATTATTACATTGCAGAGCATATAGAGCGGTTTGCACGATTAAGTCCCGAGGAGGTGGTTCTCATTTTTGGTTCCCTTGATTACATCCTATTATTCCTGTACTTTCTGGGCATTGCGACAATTGGTATCTGGGCAGGACAAAAGCAGGAAGACACGGAAACATTCTACCTTGGCAAGCGCAAGATGCCCTGGTTTGCCGTCTGCCTCTCGATTCTGGCAACGGAAACCAGCGGCGTAACCTTTCTTGGAGCACCAGGTGATGCGTTTCAGGCGAGCTTTTTCTTTCTGCAAATGGCAATTGGCTCGATAATCGCCCGCTTCCTGATCGCTTATCTCTTTTTACCTTCCTTTTACAAGTATCGCGTCACCACTATTTACGAGTATCTCAAGATTCGGTTTGGAGCAAACACTCAGGCCACCGCAGCGATTCTCTATTACGCGACACGTCTCCTTGCCAGTGGCGTGCGTGTTCTCGCCGCTTCAATTGCGGTATCTGTGGTCACTGGCTGGGATCTGTGGCTCAGCATTCTTGTGACAGTAAGCGTGACAACCCTTTATACAATCATTGGCGGAATGAAGGCCATTATCTGGACAGACGTAGCGCAGATTCTGATTTTCTTCGGTGGCCCCTTGTTTGCCTTGCTGTTCATTGTCTACAAAGTAGGCGGTTGGGGCGAAGTTTATCGAATTGCCGGGCCATCAGCGCCAGATGGAAACCACTTTCAAATTTTCAATTTCCATCTCAGCCTGACAGACCCTTATTCTATTGTGGTGATGATTATCGCGGGTCTTTTGATGACCTTTGCGGCAATGGGCTGTGACTATGACATGACCCAGCGTATGCTCACCTGCAAAAATAAAAGGGAAAGCCAGCGCGCACTGATCTGGACAGGTTTCATTGACGTTCCAATTGTTGCCATGTTCCTCGCGATCGGCGCATGCCTCTTCGCATTTTATCAAAAGTTTCCGGATCCGCAACTCCCCACTAATACCGACTTCCTCTTTGCGCACTTTATTGTGACGCAGCTACCGGTGGGACTAAAAGGGCTGCTGATTGCCGGGGTGTTTGCGGCGTCCATGTCAAGCCTGAGCGGCTCTCTTGGCGCGCTTTCAACCAGCGCAATCACGGACATCTATCGCCCGTATATCGTAAAGGGTAGGCCTGATCGCCATTACCTGTTTGCAGCGCGCTGCGCAATCTTCACTATCGCCGTTCTCTTCATTCTCGTCACGCTCGTGTTAAGACAGTTTGAAAGCCAGATTCTCTGGTTAGGCTTCCAGATCGTCGCGTTTACATATGGCGCGCTTCTCGGCGTGTTTCTGCTCGGCGTCACAGTCAAACGCGGCAGCGATCGGACAAATTTGATAACCATGCTCACCAGCGTCTTGTTGCTGATTTGCATCTGGATGATCGGCCAAATGAATCCCCACATGCAATTGGCCTGGACGTGGTACCCGCTGGTTGCTCTCATTTGGACGTACGGCATTGGATTCTTCCTCGCTCCAAAACCGAAAGAATAAGTCGCAGACCACTTGCCTGGGGTGGCAACTGAAAAGACTCTGGAAAAAGAAATGGAAAATAGAGAAAAAAAAAGAAAAAATGAGGGGGCTATAATAGCGAGGGTGATTACATCCCTTCTGGTGATTTTATTTGTTGAGACTCTCCGTGTCTCCGTGCCTGTGTGGCCATTATCGGTTACAGAAGTATTTTAGTCTTGCGCAGCCGCAGCGAGTTGGTCACCACGTTAATCGAACTGAAGGCCATGGCCATCTCGGCTATAACCGGATGCAGCAAGCCGAGAATGGCAATGGGAATAGCAACGAGGTTATAGAAGAAGGCCCAAAAGAGATTCTGTTTGATCTTGCGGAACGTAGCACGCGAAAGTTTAACTGCGGCCACCACCGCACTCAAATTGCCCTGAACCAGCGTGATGTCTGAAGATTCAATGGCAATGTCAGTTCCCGTGCCAATAGCAATGCCAACATCCGCCTGGGCGAGTGCCGGTGCGTCGTTTATTCCATCGCCAACCATCGCAACCATGCCGACCTCGCGCTGCAGGCGCTGAATTTCTTTCGCTTTATCGTCAGGCAATACGTTTGCCAGCACACGGGCGATCCCCACTTGCTGCGCAATAGCGAGCGCGGTCCGTTCGTTATCTCCCGAAATCATAACGGCTTCCATGCCCATCTGCTTGAGCTGCTCGATAGCATGTTGCGAATCCTCTTTGAGCGTATCTGCAACTGCAATCACTCCTGCTATCTCTCCGTCCTGAGCCAACAGCATGACCGTCTTGGCCTCTTCTTCCAGGCGCTTCAATGTCTCCTGAAAAAATGCGACGTTTATGCGGTTCTCTTCCATCAATGCACGATTGCCCACAAGCACCTTGTGCCCGTCAACTCTGCCTTTAATGCCACGGCCTGGTACCGCCTGAAAATCTTCGGCCTCCTTAAGTGTAAGATCCTCCTGTTGCGCTCGCTGGAAAATGGCCTGGGCCAGCGGATGCTCAGACGATGCTTCCAGCGAGCCTGCGATTCTGAGCACTTCCTGTGTCCTCCAATGCTCTGCCTCCACAATGTCGGTCACTTCTGGTTTTCCCTTGGTAATAGTGCCAGTCTTATCAAAGACGATTGTGCGCACTTCGCGCATCAGCTGAATCGCTTCGCCTGAACGGATCAAAATTCCATGTTCTGCCCCAATGCCACTCCCCACCATTAGGGCTGTGGGCGTTGCCAATCCCAGGGCGCACGGACACGCAATGACCAGCACTGCAACTGCAGCAAAAATGGCGAGCGAGAGCGTGCCGACTTCCGGCTGCACCCAAGGAATCACGCGACTGCCCCATGCGACAATGGCGTGAAAAAATTCCGGAAAGATCAACCAGGCGGCAAACGTCAGAATCGCAATCCCCAGAATCGCCGGAACAAAATAACTGGTAATCCGATCAGCAAATTCCTGAATCGGAACTCGCGAGCCCTGTGCCTCCTCAACCATCTTAATAACCTGTGCAAGGAACGTGTCCTTTCCCACCTTTGTGGCCTTTACCCGGAGGATGCCCTGCTGATTGATTGTGGCACCAATCACGGCATCACCAGTTTTCTTCTTCACAGGCATAGACTCTCCGGTTGCCATTGACTCATCCACCGCGCTCTCGCCTCGCACAACGAGTCCATCTGTAGGAATCTTCTCTCCGGGTCGCACGACCATTACGTCACCGACCTGCACCTCGTCAATCGGCAGCTCCTTCTCCTCGCCATTGAGTTCTATGCGCGCGGTTTTTGCTCCGAGTTCCAGCAACTTACGAATAGCCTGCGACGCTCGCCCTTTCGCGCGCGCCTCGATGTAGCGGCCCGTAAGGTGAAACGCCATGATCATGCCTGCAACACCAGCATAATTCTCCACACGTAGACCCAGCACATACATAAACCCTGTGAAGAAAGCGGCGAGCGTGCCCATGGCAATCAGCACGTCCATATTGGCACTACCGTGCACCACGGCTTTCAGGGCACCGCTCATCGTCTTCAATCCAGGCCAGAAGAGTACCACCACAGCCAGCCCGATCAACCACCAGTGATACAGCGGAATCATCAAGCCGAACAGCATCTCCGGTATCATCAGCAGAATGATGGGGATTGTAAATGCCCAGGCGATGATCGTGCGCCATTTTGCAATTTCCATTCTCTGAATGCTGATGTCTTCCGCCTCAGCTCTTCTTCGCTCTTCCGTCACCGCATAACCGGTGCGCTCAATCGTTGCAATGATAGCCTTCTGGTCCAGGGTTGCGGGATCGTAGGTAATACGCGCCTCTTCGGTAGAGAAATTCACGTTCGCTTCAATCACCCCTGCTCGCTTGCGTAGCGCCTTTTCTATCGTTTGCGCACATGAGGTGCAGGTCATACCCTGAATCCCCAGTGCGATCTGCTCGGTTTTGCTCTTTACGCGGTAGCCGCTCTTCTCTATGGCTTCGCGAAAATTCTTGATCCCGGCAATTTGTGGATTATAGAGTACCGTCGCCTTTTCTGTTGCAAAATTCACACGCGCTTCTTTCACACCCGCAACATTGGCGAGCGCCTTTTCAATAGTCTGCGCACAGCTGGCACACGTCATCCCTTCAATCGCCAGACTGGCACGCTGAAGGCCTTTGGCCTCCGCCGGGGGCAGAACCGTTTCTTCTTCAACCGATTCTTCAGGCACTACCGAGAGATATCGTTCAGGATCAGACTCGAATTTCTTCCGACATCCAGCCGAGCAGAAATAATACGTTTCGCCTTTATAGTCGCTCTTATGTTCAGCCTGGTCGGTATCAACATCCATTTGACAGACGACATCTTTTGCCATTGCGTCTTTTATCCAGTTCATTATTCATCAGCCTCTTTTATCATTTCTTCAGAAAACCATTAAATTCCCTTATGCAATCCGCTCGATTAGGAATAGCCATGACTTTGCATTACTAGTAATTTGGTTCTAGAGACTTCCATATAAATTCGATTTTGTAGAAACTATCCTCAAGAAACTCGCCAAGGGTGCTTGAATTATCAGTTCTGCATAAGAGCGAATCTGCGAAAATGTGCACTTCCACTTTTCTGCAAGAATTTTTAACCTTTTTTGCAACAGTTGTCAAATAAAAGGACTTTACGAATTGGCATACTTCAAACAAATGACCAAAGACACTTCAACTGTATAACTTGGGATGCATTTTATTTGACAAAGATTGAAAATATTTTGATACTTCTTTTGATGTTTGATAAGCGAAAAATTGCGCTTTCTATAGTCTTCCTCATTGCGCTGGCATTGCGGATCTCTTTTGTTTGCTTCACCGATACTCCTGAACCCACTTTTGATGCAGCCGGCTACGACCGAGCTGCGCGCAACTTCCTTATACACAGAGTCTATTCTTATCACTATCCCGCTCCTACTGCCTATACTGTTCCCGGATACCCTGTCTTTCTCAGCATCATATACGCCGCTTGCGGGCCATCTAATTATACCGCTGTTCGCCTCATCCAAGCCATCCTGAGTACCTTCTTGGTTCTATTTGTCTTCCTTATTGCACGCAAAGTCTTTGATGAACCAAGCGCGTTTACTGCCGCTATTATTGCTGCCTTTTATCCTCCCTTTATCTGGGTAAATACCACTCTATTAACCGGTCCTCTATTGGTCCTATTTACCGTATTTTTCTTATGGATGCTTTTAATCGCTATGGAGAAAAACCGATTCGTTCCGTATGCTCTGAGCGGACTTCTGCTGGGCATCACATTCTTGATAAAGCCTAAGCTGGCTCTTTTCCCCTTTTTTATTCTTTCTTTAGGTATATGGAAAAATAGAAAGCAGATAAGGAAATTTACTTTGAATTTTTTCATTCTTATCGCTGCCGCTATAAGCGTACTTTCCCCCTGGATCATCAGAAATTATTTAATGTTCGAACGTTTCATTCCTTTTGGAACTCAAGGGTCAAATCCCTTGTTTCAAGGTTCATGCATAAATTATGAACTTCCTTTTAACCCCTTTAGTGTCGGTAAAGACGAATTTGAAAGAAATAAAATTTTGAGACAGAAAGCACTAGAAAACATAAAACATAATTTAAAAGAAAAGCCTTTTCATTACATTAGTTGGTATCTATCAAAATTTAATCATTTATACCAAACTCCTTACTATGAAGACTTGTTAAACGCCCCCATACTCTGGCTTCATGTGCATTTTATTCATATTGCAATATTCTGGTTTTTCTTGTATGGTGTATTGTTAAGTTTCCTGTTACGAAAAAGCAACAGTTTGTTATTAATTTCTTTTATAATCTACTATTCTATTATGCAAATGGCATTTGTTTCTTCAGCAAGACACGGTCTTTCGCTGATGCCGTTCGCCATTATATTTGCTAGTTTCAGCATACAGACACTACTGCGCTATATCAAAGACATTTTTCGCTCCGGCCGTTTGTCCCTTAGAATTGGATCCATCATTTTGGCTTCCGCGATACTATTTCTTATCAAATTTCGCTTTCTGGTGCGCCAGCCTTATTGGCTAGCCGTGGGACTTCCTCCACTTCCTGCTTATATTCTGTCTCATTTACTATATCTTGTGATCTTAATTATTCTAGCAGCTAGCTTGTTCTTCATGCTTCATCAAGCAAGGGTTCCGATCAAAAATATGGTTTTATATATGTTTACTGCATTCATAATTTTTCTGAACGTAACCAGTTTTTCCAACTTCTCTGCAGCCAGAGTTTTAAACCGTGAAATTGCATTTAATGTGCCTTTGCAGTCAGTAAAAGACGAAGCAATACATATAATCGATCTTCCCTCCTGGTGTAAAAATTATGAAAAGTATCAACTTGTACTCATCCTGTTTGGCTCATCTAAATCTCCCAGCTCCTATGGTGTTAATGTATATATAAATGATAAGCAATTAGCTATAATTCCTAAAGGGACTGAAATAGCTTTCAAAGAATATGTTTTCGACCTTCCAGCTGAACTTGTTAAAAAAGCGCAACAAATGGAAGCAAAAATAAAGATCGACGGTAATCCTGGGCCGCAAAATTACCTCAACATTAGAGGGGCTTATGCCGTTTATGAAGGTAAGAGCCTCTTAAATGGTCAGTACGTCGACCTATCGCGCATGCCAGGAAAACAAGTAGGAACGCTCTATATAGGTATTAGAATGAGTGGTCGTGGAAGATTTTACTATGTTGATTTTTGGCGCGGCAGCCGCCGGAAAATATAATCTTTACATCATTCTACGAAATTTGCCGCTCTTAATATTTCAGCTATAATTCAGGGGCAAACCTTTTGAAATGCTAAACGAATGCATTAACCTTTTCCGCAATTTAATCGCTAAATCGTTGGGCTACTTTTAAGTACACAGATAATCAATGAGAATGCATTCAAGTATTGGTACGCTACGTCCAAATAAATGTATTACATTATTTAATTAAAATCTTATTTCATGGAAATAATTCCCAATTCAAAAAGGGCTAGCTTTTTAATATTCTTACGAATGATCAAAACCTTTGCGATTGGGGTCCTTGGGTCCTTGGTCTTGATTTCTTCACCAGCGGTGTAAACATCAAAGTTTCATATTCTACTTATAAATAATGGCGTTCCAGTGTGGGCCGAGCGTGAAGATCAAACTCTCGCCACGCTTCAAGAAACCATTGAGTCTCTTGGTGAGAAAAACGCAGCAACATTTCAGCCAATGATAGACGCCCAGCTTGCTGGACCCACGTCGGCAGAGGCAGCCGCCGGCCTCTCAGCTCTTTTCCCTTCCGATAGATCCGCTGAGTTTAGCTCTGCACTCCACATTTCTGTTCTTACGCCTAAACATGAATTGTTCGTGTACCTACATTATAAGGGTGGTAAATCTTAGGGCACATTAAGTCACCAATAATTTATGAAAATCGTCTTCCGCCAATCGCTAGCGGTTACATTGCAGCAAGAGAAGCAAGCATTTAGTGAGCGAAGTAACAATTAGTTGTCGGATCGGATTGTTGGCAAAGAGGAGCGTCTTTGGCTTATGCAAAGCTTGCGACAAAAAGCCTCAAGCCAGCAATGCTCTGGAATATGCACCAAAGAAAGCGCTATAGAATGAATCCTGGAAATAGATCTTGGAATCTACTCTAATGTTTAGCAATGCACGTAAACTTTTTAACTCCCTTTCAGACGTGCTAAAGAGAGAAAAGCATTGACATGCCAGAGAAGGTGATAACTCCTTTGCTCTTCTCAACTGGCTAACAGCGCCAGATAACCTTCCTGCCCCCGCATTAGAAGAAAGCAATAAAACTTGGGCATAACGTTGCTCAAAAGCTTCAAAGTGCCGCGTCCTCATCAATGACTATATTACGGGTAAGTATGCCCGCCGTATTGAGTATAGATAGATCCACTGCCGTTGCCTACGAAGGTGTTATAGCCAGGGTAAAGGACGGTTGAATCTCCGGAAATGAAAAGGCCGTGTCCAGTATTGTAGTCCAGATGGCCGTCATATGGGGAGTTGAAGGATATCCAAGAGCTATCATCTGCACGTATTCCACAATTCCCATTGTGTGAGAGGTCACCGGACTCATAGAACTCTGCGTGAGCAGCATATAGTCTTGCCCCGTGGCTGGTGTTATATCTTAAAACACAGTTAAAGAATTGCCCTGTAGAGTACCGAGCAAGACTTATTCCTAAGTTACCATTGTGCTCCGCTAAGAGACTTCTGCCGACCACGTGAGACTCGGCAGAAAATTCAAAGCCATGCCACACGTTGTAGCTGCCAACGCTGTCCGTAATATCAACATATGTGTTGTTTAGGGTACGGAATCCCTTTTGGTTGTTATTACTTCCTTTGCAATTTCGCACTTTGTACATTCCGTGCATGAGCAACATACCGTCACCCATTGCGTAATCGACCAATAGTCCTCTGAATGTTATATTGGTGCAACCCTCAGCCCTCACCGCGTTGGTCCTGACCGGCGCACTGGACACATCGTCGGTGCCGGTGATACGGACTGCGGGATCACCGGGAGAAGAGGGGGTCCAACTTTCATCGCCGAGAAAGGTAAGGGACTTGCCTGGCTTCACGTTGATGCCAAAAACCTTCACCTCTTCCCGATAGACTCCCCCGGCAATATCAATCGTCACGTTACAGCGTAACCGTTCGGGGAGGACATCGACAGCTGCCTGGATTGTTAGCTTTGCCGCGTCAGTGGTTAGACCGTTATTCTCGTCATTGCCTGTTGTACCGTTTACGTATATCGTGAAATCTTGCGTGCCGCTCACGATTCCTATTAGCTTTGGATTAATAATACGCCTGTCGGGTAATAGGCGCTGAAACCCATGCGTGCCATCACTGAACCAGATGCGGAGTTTGATCTGGCTCGGATGATTAAAAATGATGCGATTGATCGGTTCCATACCCAGAGCCGGATCGCCGACCATAACGTTAAAAATCCCGTCAGCTACTGTAACGGGTATCGAAGCCACGGGTTGCCCGCCACCAACGCTCGTCCCATCGTTAGACCAGAGGGTTATTGTACCCAGGTTGT
>CAYVXD010000130.1:0-11526 GCA_964454265.1 uncultured Candidatus Sumerlaeota bacterium
GACTGTTCGCCGCGGCGAACGCTACCCATCAAAACAATGTTGACGGACTACTAGTTATGCCACATTCATGAGAGACAATCTGGAACAGAGAGGGGATCGCCGGTCATGAAAAAAGTCCGCGTTGGTGTGGTTGGTGTGGGCCATCTTGGTCAGCATCATGCACGAATCTATTCAAGGAATCCTCGCTGCGAGCTGATTGGCGTCGTAGACATCAAGAAGAAGGTGGCCACCAAAATTGCTCATACCTATAACACCCAGAGTTTTTTCGACTACCACTACTTGATTGGCCAGGTAGATGCAGTCAGTATTGCCGTCCCAACTGTCTCCCACCATGAAATTGCCAAGACCTTCCTGGAAAACAACGTGCATGTCCTGGTGGAGAAACCCATCACCACCACAGTCAAGGAAGCTCACGAGCTAATCGTACTGGCCAGGAAGCGGAACTTGATTTTGCAGGTGGGCCATATTGAGAGGTTCAATGCTGCGATTCGCAAACTCAATGAAATTCTAAAGATGCCAAAATTCATTGAGGCACATCGCCTGGGGCCCTTTGATCCCCGCGTTAAAGACATTGGCGCAGTCATGGATCTCATGATTCATGATATTGACATCATCCTACGCATTGTAAAATCGCCAATTCAATCCATTGAAGCGGTTGGCATCCCAATACTCACTGACAAAGAAGACCTTGCCAATGCCCGTATTCGGTTTGAGAATGGCTGCATTGCCAACATTACCGTCAGCCGGGTCTCGCCCCATCATATGCGCAAAATCCGCATCTTCCAGCCCGATGCGTATATCTCCGTTGATTATCGCAAACAATCCATGGAGATTTACCGAAAGATAGAGAACCCAAATTCGCAAAAGGGCGATGTGCCTTCGAAGATTGTCAGGAAAAAAATCCGCTTGAAAAGCGAGGAACCGCTGAAGGTGGAACTCGGCCATTTTATCAAGTGTATCCAGAAGGGCGTCCAGCCCACGGTTACGGGCGAGCACGCCCGCGATGCCCTGGAGATCGTCGTGCAAATCTCACAGGAAATCCGCAAGCGTATCAATGAGCAACAGTAGAAAAATCCTGATCATCGCCGGCGAGAACTCCGGAGACCTTCATGCCAGCAATCTGGTCAAGCAGCTGAAGCGTCTGGATCCGACACTGGAGTTCCTCGGCTTTGGTGGCAATCAGATGAAAAGTGCGGGCGTTCATCTGATTTCCAATATTGTTGACCGCCTTGCCATTATCGGGTTCGCTGAGGTGTTGAGCAAGGTCAACAAGATTCGACGCCTGTTCCGCCAGGTCCGCACCATCCTGGAGCAGGATCGCCCTTGTGCTGTCATCTTGATTGACTATCCTGGGTTTAATCTCCGCGTCGCCCGCATCGCGAAATCCATGGGAATCGCTGTTATTTATTATATCAGTCCTCAGGTCTGGGCATGGCGCAAAGGCCGGATTCGTGAAATTGCCAGGTACGTGGACAAAATGCTAGTCATCTTTCCATTTGAAGAGGGCATCTATCGCGAGGCAGGCGTAAACGTAACCTACGTGGGCCACCCGCTGCTCGACGTCATGAAGCTCACCATGACAAAAAAGCAGGTGTTCGAACGGTTTCAATTTGACCCGAACAAGAAGCTGATCGGGCTTCTTCCGGGTAGTCGCAAACCCGAGGTGGAGCGTCTGCTGCCCGTGATGCTCGAGGCCGCGGAGATGATTAAGGCCAGGATTCCAGATGTCCAGTTTGTCGTTCCCCGCGCCTCAACAGTGAAGAAAGAGCTGATTGACTATTACATCGAGAATGCCGGATTCGAGGTGCGTGTAGTTGATGCGTATCGTTACAATGTGCGCAGTGCCATGGACTTTGCAATCGTGGCCTCTGGCACCGCGACCCTGGAAACTGCTTTCCTTATTTGCCCTATGGTGATTCTCTACAAAACGTCATTCCTGACCTGGATCATCGCAAAGAATCTCGTCAGTCTTCCCTACATCGGGCTGGTTAACGTTGTGGCCGGTGATATGGCAGTGCCCGAACTCTTGCAGAACGAAGCAACACCCTTGAACGTTGCCAATCGCGTTGTGAAGATTCTCTCTAACCCCAAAGAGATCGAGACGATCAGGTACGAACTGGTAAAGGTAAAAGAAAAGATCGGTGGGCCTGGCGCGTCGAAAAGGGCCGCAGACCAGGTACTTATAGTTATCAACCAGCGCACGCCAAGCCGTGTGGCTACCGCGGTTGCGTCGTCTTAGATTTCTTCCACTCGCGAACAATAGCGACTACCTCTGAACTCGTGTAATGCATGCGCAAACAAACCTGGCTTACCCCAGCATCCCCCAATTTCCAATAATTGCAGGCTCAACAGGCATGCATCCACGCGTCTCCTTTATCTGTGCTGCGTGGCAATAATCGCCTTGATGACCTTGAGCTCTTCCACGTCGCGCAACGCCTCGTTAGTTTGCTCAAGCGAATACTGCGTCTCACCCAGCGCATGCCAGGGAAATGCGCGATGATGACGCGCCATAACCTGAATGGAGCGGTAGAAATGGCTGAAATCACTTCCCCAACATCCATAAAGATTTACATGCTTCCTGTTCAGGTCACGGTGTGGATTCAGCGAGACATCACCGCAGTCTGTATATTGGCCAACTACGACGTAGGTACCATCGTCTCGGGTAAACGCAAGGCCTTCGGGAATTGCTGCGGGATTACCGGTTGCCTCAATCACGACGTCAGCGCCGCGTCCATTCGTCACATCACGTATAGCACGCAACCTCTCTTCAGGGCTCTGCTCGTGAATGTCGATCACCAGATCCGCGCTCATGCGCCGCGCCATATCGAGTCGGGCAGCAGGTGCTCCCGTGACTACGATTGTAGTAACCCCGCTCAGTCTTGCAAAGGCCACCGCACTTAACCCCACAGGCCCACTTCCCTGTATCACCACGGTGTCGTTCAAGCGAATCCGCGCCCGCTCTATCGCATGGAACGCCGTGGGCAGTCCACACCCACCTCCAATGTACGTCTCAGGCGACAATCCCTCGGGCAAACGAATAATTTTCACCCCTGGCTTGAGATAAATGCGTTCGCTCCATCCGCCCAGCAACCCATCTCGCGCTGAATAGGTAATTCCATAGACCTTGCGTGCCGGACACCGCGTGGTTGCTTTCGCCACAAGACAATACCAGCAGCGACCGCAGGTTTCATGCACGTCCAGAAATGTCACCTGATCGCCCGGCCTGAATTCCTTGCCTTCTACGTCCACTACCCGGCCTTCAATCGCTTCAATCTCCCCTGCACTGACGTGCCCGGGAATAATGGGATACGGCACACCGGAAAGCCGACCATGGTGGAGATGCACATCCGTGCCGCAGACCTCGCTGAAGAGCGTACGGACCACCACTGCACCCTGCTCAAGCACCGGGTCAGCAAATTCCTGAATCTCAATAGGCCTCTTCGGTCCAACCATAACCGCTGCACGAACCATACAATACTCCTTTCCTGATCACACCCTGCTCGGGAAGCACGCCGCAGAGCATGGGCTCTTCTTGTCTCTTCCTTGTGAAAATTTCGTTGCCATAGTGAATACATCCTACCAATGACATTCATCGTGGCAAGAAAATTTATCAGCGCTGTCTTGTTTCTTATCTTTGTTGGCGATATGATGTTGGTCCAAGAGCTAAAAAGCTATTGCTCCTGACCGCAATGATTCAGTAGAACTAATTATAGAACACAGCAAGATAGGTGCGACGTAGTATCCATTTGATCTCTTGACCGCGCGGAGGCACGGTGCTCAGGTAGAGATGGGAAATGCCAAGAACAGAATACTTGTCGCCATGAGTGGCGGAGTGGATAGCAGCCTGACTGCAGTGCTCTTGCATCAAGCCGGGTACGAGGTCATCGGAATCACTATGCGCATCTGCAAGATGCCCCAAAGTGAAGCCATTTCGCCACGGCTTCACACCTGCTGCTCTCCTGCCGACGTTGCAGATGCACGCAGCGTGGCGCAGCAGTTCGGCTTTCCGTTCTACGTGCTGGATCTCGAGAAGCAATTCGAGCAGGAGATCGTCGCTCCGTTTGTCAGTGAATACCTGCAAGGCCGCACCCCAAACCCATGTATCCTGTGTAACGAGAAGATCAAACTCGGCACGTTGCTGGAAAAAGCGCGCACCTACGGGGCAGCAGAGGTTGCCACCGGACACTACGCGATTGTGGAGTACGCCCCAGCACAAAACCGCTTCTTGCTCAAGCGAGCCAGGGATCCTGCAAAAGATCAGTCATATTTTCTCTTTTCATTGACACAGGCGCAGCTCACCCGCTTTCGCACACCCCTGGGAAACCAAACAAAAGTTCAGACACGCGAATTGGCCAGGCGGCTCGGCTTAAAAGTTGCCAGGAAACCCGAGAGTCAGGAGATCTGTTTCATACCTGATAATGACTATCGCCGTTTTCTGCGCGAGCGCAATGATGCGTCAGAAGCAATGCGCGAAGGTGATATCATCAACACTCACGGCGAAACTATCGGACGCCATCAGGGTACACCTTTCTATACGGTAGGCCAGCGCAAAGGTCTCGGCATTGCACACAGCCAGCCCCTCTATGTTCTTAACATTGATCCCGTTCACAACGTGCTGGTAGTGGGAGAAGAGGCTGAGTTGTTTTCCGGCATCCTGGTTGCGTCGCGGCCAAACTGGATCAGCATTCCTGAGTTAGACCGGGAAATCAGCGTATCGGCCCAGATTCGCTACCGCCATACGCCTGCCCCGGCAAGGGTCAGACTGCTTGGCGAGGATCGCGTGCAGGTGGCTTTCGAAAAGCCACAGCGCGCTATCACACCCGGGCAGGCCGTGGTCTTCTACGACAAAGACGTAGTGGTTGGCGGAGCCTGGATCGATTCGGTGGTTGAATAGCCGTAATCTATCGCCCATTTCCTGCTGCTTAGACACATAAGCCGCCAGGCTAGCCAGGCGCAAAAACCTCCATACGTGCAGTAATATTCAGGCTGAGCGATCCGGCGCAGAGATTCAGGATTGAAAAATCTGGTCAAGGGTGACGAGAGGCGTTAGGGGCATTTTATATCGCCTGCAGATCTCGAGCACTTTTGCTGAAAGCAGAAACCGGCAGATGTCTTTTTGCCAGGTGTGCTTAGCCTGCACGCGAAAAGAGGTTTCAAGGGTAAACGCGACGACGTTCTGAATGGTGCCCGACGTGGTGACCATCTTCGGAAGCGGATGAAAGAAGTCGAGCTGAAGCGACTGCGGCTCGCCGCGTTCGATCATTGCTTCCACACGGCGATTGTAGTCCGTCCAGTATTCCACCACTTCCTCAAACAGACGCAACATCCAGGCGTATCCCACATCATCCAGTGCTATAGTGAGCGGCTTATAGACAAGCACCTCCTCTTGAACCATGTAATCCTTCAGCCGGATATCGCGCGTTGTATATCGTGCTTTCCACGACTTTAGCTTCGACGACAGATCAGCGTAGGCCTGCACAAAGACCTCGACCGTAAACTTTTCGCGCGACAACAAGTTGAATTGCAGGAGCATCTCATTGAGTTTGCGGTCCAGCCCTGCAGAGCGCCGCAGAAAGCTCTTCTCTTCAGACCCGAGCTGGCAGAATTGCACATGATGCTTCGTTGCAACGGTATCCAGGAAAGTGGTAAGAAACCGCTGAGCATCGGGCAGGCGCTTACGCTGTGCAAGTCGCTCCGGGGCATCGAGAAAGCGGCGAAACTCGCTGAGGGGCATGCGGCGGCCGAACAGCTGGCTGAAATACCTCAGGAGCAGCAGCTTTTCAAAAAAGCGTGCCATTGCATCACGGCTCTCACCAGTCTTGCTGCCTAGCTCCGCGCTCCATAACTTAACCCATTCGCACAGCTCGCGGCCCAAAAGATCGTCAGTGCGCCGCGGCAGCTGCTCAAGCGTCTCGCGCTGCATCTTCTTTCGGTCAAAATGTGGAAATAATCGTTCGGCCTGCTCTCGCGCATCCTCGCAATAGATCAGACACTCCTCCCGATCCACATCGTATAGGTACGCACGCTGTCCGTCCACACACAGCAGGTAAGGCGCGAAAACCTCCTGTTGCACATGGTCGAGCAACAGGCGCAGCCCGAAATCCATATCAAGATACTTCTGGTAAAAGTCCTGGTAGCGGCCCAACGCTCCTTGCGTTGCTATTGCGATCACAACAAGCGGCGTTTGCATGGGATGCAGGGTGGCCGTTAGAAAATGCTGCGTCTTACCCGCTTTCCGCAACACCAGCGGCTTCGGAGCACTATAGTCACCTTCTTCCCATCCAAAATTGTGCAACACCCCGAACAATTTCTCAGCTGTTATCTGCGCATCAGGCACACCCGAGCTCCTTTATGCACTTAAAAGAACGATCCCCCGCCCCGTCCCTATCTGCGAAACAGGAGGTTCAAAATAACCGTCAAGAGGATGCTTATGACAATGCATGTTACAATGGGAAAGTAAAATGTAAAGCGTTCCTTCTTGATTTGAATATCACCTGGTAGATGGCCAATGAACTTAACCTTTGCTGAAAGAAGAAACACCAGGCCCAGAACGATTAAAACGATGCCGAAGAAAATGAGAATTTTGCCCAGCTGCTGAGGCATCTCACCGCTCAGCTCCTTGCTTTCCAGAAGTCATATCTCAAAATTCATAGGGAGATCATTGCGCGATTGTGCTTATTAACTCAAAGTGCCCGTTTTCGATCCCAAGCTAGAATAGTATGATCCCATGAGTAATTCTACGAATCTTCGAGCTCGACTTCTCGTAATCATGAAAGGCGGCTCATGTCCGCGGCGGCTTTTTGGAGTGCGGTAGCGAAACGCAGTGGAGCTACCGCTTTGCCTCTCGTAAGCGCAGCTTACGAAACAGCCCGAAGCTGCGCTTCGGTCTTTGAAAGCGCAAGCTCCGCTTTGGCTCCGCTTACGCACTCCAAAGGATTCCCACTGATGTAAAAACATTTTAACTTCCAGCCTGATGAATTTTCGGGCACTTTGAGTTATTACGGATTCTTCAATCCTTGCGTCCTCCGCTGTACCGCTCGCCGCTTTTTTGGCCTGTAGCGCTCCTCTTCGCTGAAGATGCAACCACAGTAGCCCTGCATGTAGAATCCCAGCTGCCGACCCTGTTCGTGGGCCTGGCGATAGCCCGGCCGCCAATCGCGCCAGACAAATTCCACCCCATGCGCTGCTGCGCCTGCAAGGCCTGCTGCCTTGATCGCCTCATGGTGCTGATACGGACTCACCAGCAGCGTTGTACTGAATGCGTCAAGCTCCTTCTCCTGCGCCACACGTGCAGTCTCATTTAGCCGCAGCGCATAGCAGACCCCACAGCGTTCGGGAACTTGCTTGCCCAGCAATGCGCCCAGGAACGACTCCAGCTCGTACTCTTCATTATAGATCGCTGCAATTCCTTGTGCATTGCAGTAGTCTTTAACACAGACGAGCCGCTTGCGAAACTCCCTATAAGGATGAACATTCGGGTTGTAAAAGAAAACAACAATCTCCATCCCTTCATCACGCAATGCCCCAAGAGGATAAAGGAGGCACGATGCACAACACGTATGAAGCAACACGCGCATTCTAGCGCTCCACTGCAGATTCCTTTTCGTCATAGATGTAATACTTACTGTACGTAAATCTCCATGACATTGCAATCAAAAAGCTCGGCGACGAAGAGCGAAAAAATCCTTGATTAATCAGCTGCTGCCCCGTAAGTGTCTAAGACAAAGTCTAGCACAAACGCGGAGGACATCCTTAATGCGCAGAATATCACAAGTACTTCTGGCTGCGTTGTTCATCTTTGCAAGCATCAGCCAGATCGTGCTGGCACAATACGAAGGAGGGAAGAATCCCGTGGTCAAACCTGGCATTGACATGTTACTTGAAAAGCACCTAGGCCTGATTAAAGGCAAGAAGGTCGGCCTGATTACTAACCCCACCGGTGTGAACGCTCAGTTTATCTCATCCATTGATCTTCTTCACCAGTGCGAGGCATGTAAGCTGGTCGCGCTGTTCGGGCCCGAACATGGCATTCGTGGCGACTACTTTGCTGGAGCACAAGTAGGGCATACCACAGATACAGCAACGGGCGTTATGACTTACAGCCTATATCCCAGGTACAAAAAGCCAACTTCAGAAATGCTTAAGGATGTTGAAGTCCTGCTTTATGACATTCAGGATATCGGCGTTCGCGGCTATACCTACATTTATACCATGGCCTATGCGATGATGGCAGCAAAGGAGAACAATATTCCTATCATCGTGCTGGATCGTCCTAATCCCCTGAGCGGGGATCTGGTTGATGGAAACATTCTTGATCCAAAGTTCTCCTCCTTCATCGGAATGTATCCAATCGCCTACGTATATGGAATGACACCTGGCGAACTTGCCCTGTACTTTAACAAAGAATTCAACATCGGGGCAAAACTCAAAGTGGTGAAAATGAAGGGCTGGACGCGCTCGATGAAGTACTGGGATACCGGTCTTCCCTGGGTGCCTCCCTCCACGCACATTGCCCGGCCCGACTCGGCCTTCTACTGCGCCATAACGGGCATTATGGGTGAGCTGCATACAGTTAATGAAGGGGTGGGCTATACGCTTCCTTTCGAGATTGTCGGAGCACCATGGATCAACCCGCAGCAGCTGGCAGATGATCTCAATCGCCGCAAGCTACCAGGCATCTACTTTCGCCCTATCTCCTACGAGCCTCGATACTTCGCTTTCGCTAACCAGAAATGCCATGGGGTACAAATCCACATCACTGATTATGGCGCCGTCAAACCCGTTCAGACCTGTATCCATATCATGGAAGCCATTAATAAGCTCCACCCGGATCAGCATATCTTCCAGAATCCCAAGGCACCCAACCGCATCGCTATGTTTGATAAGGCAATGGGGACAGATGAAGTGCGCCTGGCTCTGGAAAAGGGCGCTAGTGCTGAGGAGATCATCCGCAACTGGCAGCCAGCGGTGGAGAAGTTTCTGAAGACCCGGGACAAGTATTTGCTCTACAAGTAGGCATTCCAGCCGTGGGTCTGTCTGCCGACCGGATTTGCTTCAACCTATAACCATTGCCCCAACTAGTGACAATTTCTACCCCGCCCAATACCCTGTTGGCCCTACTGTGTTTATCAACCGACCACTCGCCGCCTAGCAGGACAAATCCCAGACGCCCTTCGTGGTAATGTCCTCTGAACAGTATTTGGGCATAACTGCCCCAGAATGTTTCACTACATGAGAAAAGCCATACCCAAGACCTTCCCCACGAAGAAGCATAACGTCTTGTAAATCACTGATTCTACAGGTCTTATCTTGTTTTTTTCGCTATCTTAAGAGTTGGTATTGATATTGCTGCTAAGCTTTAAGATGTCCAAAAGAATGGAGTATTCATATGAGGTATGCATAATGTAGCTTAAATCGAAGCATCCCTGGCGATGGAAACAAGCTCCTATCTCATTCGTAATTCCATGCTCCCATTCTCCAGTTGATTCTCCAGTAGACAGACCACGACTGAGCTCAAATTCCTGCCCGCAGCGACTTCTACGAAGACCAGCAGCATTTCGCTGAACACTGCGAACAGTAAGTTGGAACTCGACCCGGACATCACGAGTTCCTCCGAACCGACCATTGTCATTGCTAAGTAGATTAAGAACATGAACTTTCAACTTCTGGAACAGAATGCAGCGGTCTAAGTGACGCTGAATTTCAAATATCCCAAGCTGAAGGGCTTTTCAGAAAACTGGCACCAGATGATTTTGTTGACGCAACATTTAAAACCCAACTTTTTGCACGAAATTCCTAGTCGAAACGCCACTTAAGAAGAAAAGGAGGACACACGAATGCAGCGTTGTTATTGTGACAGCCGAGGACAATCAAAAGGATTCGCCCTCATCGGCACGATGGTTCTATTAATGATCGCGTCGGCTGCCGTCATGGCGATTATGAGCTTTGCAAATGCAATGCAAGATCTCACAACCAAAAAGATCGTTCTCGAACAGACATTTGTTATCGCAGAGTCAGGTATTCACCAGGCCATCCACTGGTTTAATAAGCCGATCGCATCACCAGCTGCCTCGACGATTCAAACCCTCATTGATACCTACGGTTTGGATGAATCCCCGTTTGAAGAAGCGAGTGTCACAAACATTCCCCCAACCGATGCTGATCTGGTAACGTTGATTGACAATCCGGGTGGCACCGCTTCAAGCTACGGTGTATTCCCCGAAGGACACATCAAGCTGCTGGAAGTTAAAGGCCCTCGGTCCGGAGCTCCGCCCAACACTGTGTTTACACTTTATAGCACAGGGGTCAGCGCCGATGGCCATACAGAGCAGACTATTGTGGCCGACGTCTTGCTTTCCAAGTTTAGCGGCATTGCAGTCCCTTCGGCTATTACAGCGGGTGGTACTGTTAGCGCCAATGGCCAGTTCAATCTTCACTGGGGCGAAGCCTGGTCTCTTTCCGACATTCAGGTACCTGGCAAAATCTCTGACGACAAGTTCAACTTTAATAAGTCGTTCCCCACAGTGTCAAATGACCCACTGGTCAAAATAATCACCACTGGAATGATCTATGGCAATGATGGGTCGGTATTAGCTCCGGCAGCTCCTCCTGAAGTCGCTGTTCCGCCTCAATCTGTGGCGCGATCTCCCAGGCTTGATTCCTATGATCCCGAATACGACAATATGTTCCAGCTCTGGGATCGAACCAGTCAGCCAGGGGATAGGTTGAACATCCCTGACGGTGAGGGGAACTACCCCGATGAATTCACATATGTTGTAAATAAACTCATGAATGATCTTGAATACGACCTCTGGAAAGAGCTGGCACTGGAACGCGGCCAATACTACCGGCCGGATAGTTCTGGCGAGTTCTACGACAATGAGGGCTATCCTCTGTACGTAGATAACGAAACCAATGAAATTACGCGGGCAAGTGAAACCAATGGCAGCTCAAATAAGCGGGCCACAATCAAGGCCCTGTCCATCTATCCGGAAGCGGGCGGCTTTGATGACGAGGCTCTTCCTGCCAATATTGTTTTCATTGATACCCTTGATGGCAATCCGCCCTATGACAATGGCGGTGGGGATACGAATCTATGCGACCTGAAATTGACCGGGGGATCAACGACAGCGGACTACTTCTATACCAAAGGCGTGTTGTACATTTGCGGCGGCTTACATGTTGGCGGTCTCGGTCCAGGGTCTACACCTTTACTCTCATTGACAAATCCTAATACAGGAAGTCCTGAAGAGGTCAATATCTGGCATAACGGACTCATCTTTATTGAAGGAGATTTTGAAAACCAGGGTACCAGTGCGGTGTTTGGCAGTATAGTTGCGAAAAAATCGTTCCACTCTCGTGGTTCCCCAGAAGTCTATTATAATGTACGCTTAAAAAGCGGCATGGTGTTTCCTTTTGCCTCGAGAATCTCCATCCTCCAGTGGGGGTCATGATACAGCAGAAGCTCGAATAGGAGGTCGTAGCACAACAGCGGATACTCCCGTGACAAAGTCTTAATCGCTCCAG
>CAYVXD010000131.1:0-11490 GCA_964454265.1 uncultured Candidatus Sumerlaeota bacterium
TAGTAGTAGTGTTTGTTATTGAAATTGGAATGCTAAGTTTTTTAAGAGGCAAATTTGGAATTTATTACAGCCCCATAATCCTTTTCTTAGCTTCATTGTTTATTGGGATATATCCTATTGTAGTTTCATATAAGAATAAGATTACTGCATACGAAACAGATTCCATTATCCCACCTAATAGAGTGAAAATAGCGTTAATAATAAGTTCAATTATTATAGGGATACTTATAAGTTCGATTTATCTATCAAAAATTTTTACAGAGCATGAAATTAATGCAAAAAAAAGCGATATTATTCCATGTATTAATATTCTGGTAACTAGAGTTCTTAATAAAGAGTTTCCATATAAAACAATTTCTGATTGGGGTTATGACTTATTTCCTAATTATATGCCACTCACATGGATGCCCTTTATAATTGCCAAAATCATAAACTTTGATTTCCGCTGGTTAGCATTTTCAGCCTGGTGCCTTAGCGTAGCTTTCTACACATTGGTTTTACTAAGAAAGAATTTGCCCTTGATTCATAGTGCGTTTCTCTCATTATTGCCTTTTGTTGTTCTTTTGACACTTACAAAATACGAGCCGGCCATATTTGGATATACAATTGAACCTCTCATTGCTGGATACTATCTTATTCTTTCACTAACTATTCTAAGCAAATCAAATCTTATAAGAGCCATTGGCTTGATTTTATGTTTATTATCCCGTTACTCCCTCATATTGTGGATACCGTTCTATCTCACTACAGTATTCTTCCTGGAGAAAAAGAGAAATGCAATTATTATCCTAGTACTTGTTCTCATAGCTATTTTACTAATTTACTACTTGCCCTTCGTGTCAAGTGATTGGACAGTTGTCAAAAAGGGACATGAGTATTACACAACATGTGCTCTAGGTGAATGGAACCTGTGGCAAAATCAAGGTGATAAACCTTACAATTTATTGAGAGGAGCGGGATTTGCCTATTACTTCTACGACTTTCTCAATGTCAATTTGCTGGATAGGTTAAAAATTTTACAATACACCCATTACAGCATTTCTATTTTGTCGGTTTTGATTCTGGGATTCCTATACATGAGTCTGAAGAAACAAGTTGATTATAGACTTTACCTCTTATTCAGCCTAAAAATATACTTAACTTTTTTCTATAACTTCATTCAAGTTCCTTATACTTACCTATTTATGGTTCCGCTGTTTATTTCATTAGTCATAATATTAGTAATTTTTACATCAACTGTAAGTAGCCCGGAGCTTCCAAAAAACAGTGGATGAAACTTTTCATCCTATTTGTTAGCCTTTTAATCCAGTGAGTGTAATCCCCTGGATAAAGTATTTCTGCGCGAAGAAGAAGACGAGGATGACCGGGATCGTCATCATCACAGAGGCTGCCATCAGCAGGCTCCACTCACTACCGTGGAGGTGGTTGAACGACTGAAGGCCGATGGTCAGGGTCATGAGATGCTTGTCGTAAATATAGATGAGAGGGCCCAGAAAATCATTCCACGTCCACATGAACTGGAAAATTACTACGGCGGTCAATGCGGGCTTGATCAGCGGAAGCATGATCTTCCAGAAAATCCTTAGGTAGCCGCACCCGTCAATCTTGGCAGCGTCTTCCAGATCGCGCGGGATCGTGAGGAAGAATTGACGGAGCAGAAAAATGAAAAAGGCTGTGCCGAAAAAAGTGGGGAGCCACAGAGGCTTCAGCGTATTGACCATACCGAGCTTGGAAAAGATAAGAAACACAGGGATCACGGTAACCTGAACCGGTAACATCATCGTGCTCAAGACAAGCAGGAAAACGGCATCGCGACCGGGCCAGCGGAGTCGCGCAAATGCAAAGGCTACGAGGGAACATGAGACGACCGTGCCAGCGATGCTGAGCAGTGTGACGTACATGGTATTGAGAAAACAGCGCAAGAAATTCATGTAGGTCAGCGCCTTCGTATAATTCTGCCACGCCACAGGCCAGGGGATCATAATGCGCCCAACAGACGAAATGTCTTGAACCTGCTGGTCTGTTTTCAGCGACGTTGCGATGGTCCAGAGAAACGGCGCCATGAAAGCCAATGCGCCAACGACAATGACGGTGAGAAGAAGCGCTCTGCGTGTGAATTGTTTTGCTTTCACTATCTTATTTCCTCACCCTCGTAGAATACCCATTTAGGAGCCAGCTTGACCTGAAGAATCGTCAATGCGAAGATGATCACAAACAGCACCCAGGCCAGGGCTGAGGCATAACCCATCTTGAAGTAGGAAAACGCATTGTTAAAGAGATAGTAGACGAAGAAGAGCAATGAATCTGCCGGGCCAGCAGTTGGAGGGTTGCTGACCACGTATGCCTGCGTGAAAATTTGAAAATATCCGATAGTGCCTATAATGAGGTTGAAGAATATGTATGGCGACAACATGGGAAGCGTGATGTGCCGGAATTTTGCCCACCAGTTGCTCCCATCAATGTCCGCCGCCTCGTAGAGGTGACGCGGAATCCCTTTGAGGCCCGCCAGCCAGATTACCATACTGGATCCCGATTGCCAGAGCAGCATCAAGATCACGGCGAGTTTTGCCCACTTCTGGCTCCAGAACCAATTCGGGCTGGGCAAGCCGATCCCGCGCAAGGCGATTGCTACAATGCCGACCTGGGGGTTGAGGAGCCATAGCCAGAGAATGGCGGTGGCCACAATCGGCACAATCGCTGGCAGATAATAGAGCGTACGATACACGGCAATGCCGCGAACCTCGGTGTTGAGGAGCATGGCAACCGCCAGCCCGATAATCATGCCCAGCGGCACTCCAATGAAAGTGATATAAAGTGTATTCCAGAGGCTCTTCCAGAAGAAGACGTCGTTCGCAGTGAATGTTGAGTTGCCGTTATTCTGGCTCCAGTGAAAGCCGATCATTTTGATAAAATTATGCAGGCCGACGAACTTAGCTGGATGAATCACATCATACTGGCAAAAACTAAACACTATGGAGATGAACATGGGGCTGGCCCAGAGCACCATAAATCCGATAAACCATGGCGAGGCAAACAGCAGTCCTGCAAACGCCTCCTGGCGGTACATCCGATTGCCCCTCATTATAAGCACTGTTACACGTATGCAAAAGAACAGGATTACCATAATGAGGAGAAACGCGATCATCAGAACTACGTTCCAATTCAGAGGCGGATAAGGTTTTGGATGGATAATCCTATCAAGTTCTTCCTGGACGCGTCGCGTCGCAAGATCCAGCGCTTCCTTAGCGCTCATTATACGGAAGGTAGCATTGTCGGTAGCCCGGGCATGCTCGTCCCAGAGCATCTGGCCGACTGGCGTGACTGGCCGATACCTGCTGACCTCCATGAGCTCAAGAAACGTCTGGATGGCTTGCCTTGTCTTTTCGTTAGGCGGAGGGAAATGTTGAAAGATAACCTTGTTCACGCTGCGTCGGGCAGTCAGGCGTGGAATGTAAAAGGGCTTCCCAATAGAGGCATTATAGCGCGTTTGGGCATTGCCTTCGCAGAGCCGCCCTTCGAGAGACGTCAGCCATTTTGCCAGCTCCCATGCTTCCTCAACGTGCTTTGCACCTCTAGGAATGACCATGGCAAATCCACCAGACCATGTGATGGGCGTTTTCCCTTCGGGCGGAGGAGGTGGGGCTACCCCGAAATCCAGATCGGGCCGATAGCGAGCAATGTTATCCAATGCCCAGTTGCCGTCAATGATCATGGCCAGCTTGCCGGTGACAAAGGGATCAGTAGCAATGCCGAGGCCAGTGCCACGCTCAAAACCCGCCATGACCTCAGCACGGCCGCCAAGCTCGTCGTAGAACCGGGTCATCCAGTCTAAGGCTTCTACGATGGGCGGATCATTCAAGGTGCAGCGCGTACGGTCAGCGCTCATGAACCTGGCACCGTTTAACCAGCCGTAAAGATAAAGATGGGCATTGCCATAATTGGGGGCAAAGCCAATCTGTTCGAGGTAGCCCTTGCGCTTTTTGGTCAATTTCAGGGCATAACGGAGCAGCTCGCCCCAATTGCTCGGGGGGTGATGCGGATCGAGTCCGGCCTCGCGAAAGAGTTGGCGGTTATAGTACAAGCCACGGCAATCAGTGTCCGTTGGCAAGCCATAGAGTTCTCCCTGGTAGGTGGCTTCGTTCCAACAGGCAGGGTAAAAATCCGCAGGATCAATGCCGTCACGCTCCACCAGATCGTTTATCGAACGAAAGGCACCGCGGGCTGCCCATCCGCTTATCGTAAAGCGATCCTGCCAGATGAGATCCGGCGGTGTGCCCGCAGCAATTGCGGTCATGAGCTTCTGCGGATCAAGCAGTACCTGTCCGCCTGCAGCGCCCACAATGACGTCAATGTCAGGATGACGCCGGTCAAACTCTTTGATTGATGCGTGCACACCTTTGAATTCGTTTGACTCAGGAAAGCCCCATACGGTCAGGCGGACGGGCTTGTGAGGGCTTGGCGAATCAGTGGCAATAGGGGTATCCGCGCTGGCTTTTTCCGCTCGACCAGGCGCATTACATGCTCCTGCCCATAGGGCGAGAGGTAGCGCTATTGTTGCCAGTACTCGATCTCGCCAGGCAGACACCCTACTGGCAATGTAGATGGCACGGAACACTTTTGGTATACTCTATGTGGGCTCAAAGTTTGAGTCCGGTCTAAAAGTTTGAAATGCACCTCTGGCGTGCCGCTCGTGTTTTGTTTCAATTATGAATCGCCACAGAGTCACAGAGATTTTCTTTGTGTCTTTGTGCCCTTCAGGGTGAACCTTCAGGGTGAACCCTTGGTGGTGATGATTCAAAGATAACCACGAAGACACTAAGGCACGAAGATTTTTATGTCTTTGTGTCTCTGTGTCTCATTGGCATTAATTTCTATGTTTTAATTCTGGCCACAATAGCCTTTTTTGAGTAAACCCAAGTTTTGAGCTCCCTACGTGATTACGACGCGCTCCCATTTACCTTTGCGATAGAACCACAGAATAACAACTGAGCGGCAAGCCCAGTCAATAACCGTGGCGAGATAAATGCCTACGATTCCCAGTCCGAACGTAAACGCCAGCACGTAGCCTACCATCACGCGGATAAAGATATTGCCTACAATACCGGTGATCATGGGGCTCAGCGTGTCGCCAGCGCCCCGCATGCCGCCGGCATACGTCATAGCAATGGCAATGAGCGGTTGCTCAAACGCCGTAATTCGCAAACAGATTACAGCGATCTCCATCACTTCAGGTTCAGGCGCGAATAGGCTGATCAGGGGCCGGGTGAGGGTGAGAAAAATGATCCCCAGAAACGTCATCGTACCTGTTGCGAGCAGCATGCCGTTGCGGAACGAGCGCTTGGCCAGCCCAACCTCCTCCTGGCCCAGGCTCTGGCCGACCAGCGTGGTCGTTGCAACGGCAAATCCCATGCCAATCATCCACGAGACTGATTCAATCCGTATAGTGATGCCGTGCGCAGCCAGTGTAGCGGTGCCCAGCTCTGCAACCATCCGCACAAAAACTAAAAACCCTATGCTCATAAGTACTTGTTCGGCGCCGTTTGGCAAACTGATCCGAAGTATCTGCCTGATGATACCCATGTTAAAGCGCCGCACCGCCTTCATGCTGACCTTGGCCAGGGATTTTCCGGTTAACAGGACGTAAAGCACCAGGAAAGCGCCAATGGTTATGGAAATCGCACTGGCAATTGCCGCGCCCGTAAGCTCCAGGCGAGGGAAAATCCAGATTCCGAAGATCAGCAGCCAGTTCAGCACGCCGTTCACAATATTCATCAGCAGCGTAATAAACATGGGGGTTCTTGTATCTCCAGCTCCCCGCAGGCTGGCAGTGCCGATAAATAGAATGAAGCGGAAGATGGAGGCGAGGAAAATGATACGTATGTAGGGAGTTCCCACTTCTATGACGTCCTCCGCACCTCCCATCCATTGAAGAAATGGCCGAGCGCCGATGGTGCCGATAAGAAGGGCAATGCTGCCAACGATCGTGCCGAGCAGGAGCCCCTGGCCAATGGTCTCATTAACGCGCCGGTAGTCACGCGCGCCATAGAAGCGCGCCACCATGGCCACTGTGCCCGCCTGGATACAGGCGAGGGTAAAACTGATGCGCCAGATAATTGATCCAGCCAACACGGCAGCAGCCAGGTACTTTGCCCCCAGACGGCTGATCATCAGCGCGTCAATAATGAATATCGAGGTGTGGAGGATATTCTCCACAATGCAGGGCATCGAGAGGTCGAAAATCTTACGGTTCAGATTGTCAGACGTTATCGCCAAGGCTCTGATAATTACCGATTGGATTTTTTTTCATCTTGCACTGCGGGTCAGCGGCATAAGGGGAACGCCATTTTGCTTGGTGCACATATTCATAAATATCGCATTATAAGGACATAGGGATAGTAAGGCTGTCCGAGAATGCATCCAGAGGCTATGCTAGTACAGCGCCAACTTTGCAATAAGGCATGTAGGGGCACGCCGCGGCGTGCCCCTACAAAATCTTTCGCCTTTTAATGCAGGAGGATGCTTTCCCGACTATGCGCCACTGGCGGGCACGTATCCGTCAGAACAACCTTGGCCATGCACTAGTAGTCCGTCTACGTTGTTTTGATGGGTAGCGTTCGCCGCGGCGAACTGTATCGAGGGCATCCTGCCCTCCCCATGTGAAGGCGAGACGTCTTCATGATCCGCCTCAGGCGGACTAATCCGAACCCTACATACCTCATTGCAAAGTTGACGGTGTACTAGCTACTATATCTAAAAAGTGAAGCGTCCTTCTGTTTCCCTGTGTGTAATAATTGATAATTTACAAGACGCTATTGCCCGACTGTCTCTTGTATTCGTTGCACCTTGGATGGTGTGCCCGGATCCGCGGCGAAATCAATTGATGATGTAGGGACAGGCCTTGTGCCTGCCCGTGAAGGGCGAACACCCGCCGCGGCGGGTTCGCCGCTATAGGCCGATAGTGACATGTGGAGAGATGTATGCCTAAACGTCGTTGCCTTGTAAAGGACTAAATCGCACTAACGAATGCACCAGGGATGCCTGCAGCGCACGCGATGCTGAGCGAGAAGCCTCTTGACACCTTCCGCAGCCGTTTGATAGTAAAATCATAAAGAGAAATCAACGGCCGGACAACGGCATGTGTGCAGGTTTTTACAGCCTTCCGGCCAATACTATGCAAGAGAGGGGGTAAAGACAGATGGCTAAGGCTTACCTTAGAATCATTGTCGAAGCCGGCAAGGAACGGCAAGTGCGCGACGCCCTGCGAAACATTAGCGGCGTCAAATCAGCAGATCTTACCACTGGAGAACAAGACGTCATTGTACTGATCGAAGCGCAAAGCGTCGAGGGCCTTCTGAAAGCCGTTGTAGACAATGTCCGGAAAACACCTGGTGTGCGTGAAACCGTGACAAACCTGATTATGGAATAGCCATTTTACGCAATCGCACTACCTGGAACGAGGTCGAACAGTGGAAATGACACGCAAAAATTCCCTCGCAACCGCGTGGCTATTTATTTTTGTGTTTCTTATCCTGAGTTGCCAAAGGGAGGTGACGCAGATGCCAACGCTGCAGGGCAAGAAAGTAGTGATGATTGTAGCCCACAGCAATTTTCGTGATGAAGAGCTCCAAGAGCCCAGACGTGTCCTCGAGCAACAAGGCGCAGCGATCACAATAGCCTCCTCATCGCTGGATACCGCCAAAGGGATGCTGGGCGCCACGGTCAAGCCGGATATTCTCATTGACAAGGTGAATGTGGCAGACTACGACGCCGTGATCTTCGTGGGAGGAACCGGATCATCAGAGTACTGGGAGAATCCAACAGCCCATGACATTGCCCGCAAGACCCTGGAGGCCAATAAAATTTTATGTGCAATATGTATCGCACCGGTCACGCTGGCCAAAGCTGGCCTACTCCAGGGAAAGCGCGCAACGGTGTACAGCTCCGAAAGCAGCAAGCTTGAGGCCGCCGGGTGTAACTATACCGGGAAAGATGTGGAGATTGAGGGGAACATCATCACTGGCAATGGCCCTGGTGCCGCGCGGAAATTCGGCGAGGCCGTTGCAAAGGCATTGGCGCCGTGACGCACGACCATCGCGACCGTCTGAATTTTTTATGTGCCTAGGACGTATGGACGTTGTGTCGTTGTGGTTTTGCATTTTTTTAACCACTGCGACGCAATGGTAACGATGAAGGAATTAACCCTACGTTTTTTACGTGGTGCAGACACAGCACATGTGAACCACGACAGAAGTAGTGGAGTGGCTCCACGCGGCATTGAAGAAAGTGACGTATACAATAGATCGCTATAGGAGGTACGTGCAATGAAGGGGTTCATCAACTTCCTGATTTTTGTCGGTATTTGTGTTTTCGTACTCGGGATCGTTTTCAAGCTGGCCGGCGTGCTGCCCGTAATGAATGTGTATCCCGTGACCCTGTGGCGATTTTGCATGGGTTGTTGGCTGCTGGCGACTTGCCTGGCTGTTGTGCAGCTGCACGACGCAAAAGCCCCGCAGGCGTAGCATCACGTTGGGGAAGTTCCTCGGACAGGGCCGCTTTTTCATCCCGATCTTGCATCCAGTGTTGGTACCTGGGTGGGCTATTTCTGGCGAGACTATGTATAGGCTTCTTATGTAGGGGTTCATCCGCCGCGGCGGATAAACCCCTACGTTTCCATTTCCCCAGGAGGAAAGCGATCAATGGAATTTGATACCCCAATGTTTAAGATGTGCGTTAAGCAGCTCGAGACCATCGCAGCAAAAATGGAGTACGACCCCCGTGTCATCGAGCGGCTGAAACTTCCGAAACGAGCAGTGATCGTCACCATTCCCACAAAGATGGATGATGGCAGTGTGCGCCTATTTATGGGCTACCGGGTCCAGCATTGTCTGACTGCAGGGCCGGGAAAAGGCGGGCTGCGTTACCATCCCGATGTGAACCTTGGCGAGATTTCTGCACTGGCCATGCTCATGTCGTGGAAATGTGGTCTGATGGATCTACCCTTTGGCGGCGCCAAGGGCGGTGTCTGCTGCGATCCGAAAGAGTTGTCAATGGGAGAACTGGAGCGCATGACGCGGCGCTTCGTGCAGGAGATTATTCTCGTGATTGGTCCGCACATGGACGTCATGGCCCCTGACATTGGTACAAATGAGCAGGTAATGGCCTGGATCATGGATACCTACAGTATGATCGTGGGCCACACCGTGACGGAGATCGTGACAGGAAAACCGGTGGCGATTCGTGGCACGCGCGGACGCCGCGAAGCCACTGGCCGCGGTGTAGTCTATTGCATCGAGGAAGCCGCCAAGGAGATCAATCTCCCCCTGGGCAAGGCATCAGTTGTGATCCAGGGCTTTGGCAACGTAGGATCAGTTGTTGCCAAGGAGCTGTATCGGCGTGGATGCAAGATTATTGGTATAGGCGACAGTTCTGGAGGCATTTACAACGCTCGGGGCCTGGATCCGGCAGATCTTAAGGACTACACAACGAAGCACTCGTTGCTTAAAGGTTGTCCGAATGGCGATGAGATCTCAAATGAGGAGCTCCTGACGTTACCCTGCGATATTTTGGTGCCTGCGGCTATAGAGCTGCAAATAACGGAGCGCAACGCAGGAAAGCTGCGATGCAAGATTCTGGCGGAAGCGGCAAATCACCCCACCTCGCTGGAAGGCGACAGAATCCTGAAACAGCGCGATGGTATTTTGCTCATCCCCGACATCCTGTGCAACGCTGGGGGCGTTATCGTCTCTTATTTTGAATGGGTACAGGATGTCCAGCGATATTTCTGGACTGCAGAGGAAGTTGACAGGCAGCTACAGTCAATTATTAAGAGGGCCTTCCATAAAGTGGTCAAATTGTCACGAGATCGCAAAGAAGATATGCGCACAGCGGCCCTGATGCTGGGCATTGAACGCGTCGCAACGGAAAAGCACATCCGCGGCCTTTATCCCTAGTGCTCTGTTTCGTAATTCCGGCGACGTAATTCAGTGAACATTAGCTACGACGGCACAGCACGAATGCGCGTTAGAAATTCGGAATGTAGAGGCAGGTTTCAAACCTGCCCCTACTTCTCGAATAGAGAAACGCTGTCATTCTGAGTCGCCGCAGGTTGAGAATGCGCCTTGTGCGTGCGGACGAAGAATCTAACATAAGCAATTTTGGCATTGCAGTGTAGGGGCACGCCGCGGCGTGCCCCTACTGGATACCGTCTCTCGTCGTCATAGTTATGGAAAATGCGTACCACATGGCTAACCCGTTCAAGCTGAACAACGTGCGAGGTGCATATCGTAGTGGATGGGTTTGGTGCGAAAGAGATGGACCTTATTAACAGAAGATTAGCGATGTTTTTTTATTGACTTTTCGAAACACTGTATCCTATAAGGTAAGGATTAACTAGAGAACGAAAACCTCCTGCTCCCCGCTGATTGTTGGCTTCGTACCCCTGCAGTTAAGCGCGCGCGCCCATTTTAATGACAGTGCTCACCAGGCTCTCTGGCACCACGGGAAATGTCAAATAAGCTTACGTCATATTTATACGGAAGTGTACTAGGGGCTGGGAAGGCAGTCTTATTTTGGACATTGGACGTAACCTACGTGACGCTCGTGGGCAAGCAGAGCGAGCGAGGTTCGAAAGGAGGTGATCCTGACCCGAAGACATGATCAGGAAAACATTAATAAGCGTGCGTATGAGTATTGTGTGTAAGGTATGTAGTAGTCCGTCAACATTGTTTTGATGGGTAGCGTTCGCCTCTGGCGGGCAGTCTGGAGGGCATCTTGCCCTCTCCTCATGTGAAGGCGAGACGCCTTCACAACAGCCGGCGAGACGCCGGCGCTACATGCTTCATCGCAAAGTTGGCGGTGTAGTAGTACGATAATGAATAATCAAGGAGGGACCATCATATGAAACATTATTGGATTTTCGGAATGGCACTGATTGCTTCTATTCTCTTGCTGGCCGTGCCCGGGTTTGCCCAATTTACGGATGTGGCGGACATCACTGCGGCCCGCGCGCAAGCCGATGGGACCGATGTGAACATCACCGGCAAGGTGAAGGTGATTGGCCGTGACAAGCTGGATTACACTGACTTCAGTATTCAGGACAGCTCGGGTACAGACGGACAGACTGGTATCTTTGTCTATTACGGCACGAACGTCCAGGGTATCGCGGACGGCGACACTATCAGCGGCGTGAAGGGGCGGATGAGCACGTTTTATGAAATGCGGGAGCTAAATGCGTCTTACGCCACTGCATACACGCCAACCATTCACATGGGCGGCGAGGCACTGCCTGACCCAGCACCTCTGGTATTGACCGGCACAGAGTATACGAACAATTACGCAAACTATGAAGGCGAGCTCATCAAGCTGGCGGGCTCGTTTAACAGCCCAACTGGCAATTTTGTTGGCAGTCCCCCTACAAACTATGATTTTACCACAAGCGACGCACAGGCCGTAGCTGTCAGAGTTTATTACAACTGTGAGCTGGTTGGCGAC
>CAYVXD010000132.1:0-6277 GCA_964454265.1 uncultured Candidatus Sumerlaeota bacterium
GATCTCCCATGCTATAAATCATCACCATTTTATTAAAAAGATCCCGCATTGCGACGCGGAGATGCTTCGTGCTCTTGAGCGGATTCCGCATCCTTCGGCGAAGAGGGTGCCAACCGTGCTCACTGATAATAACACGGGCAGCTATCTACCCGGACTCGCGTGTTCTCGCGTCTATTGCGGGCACTGGGCCCTCACAGATAACTACCTGAATAAAACAAAGGTGCTTTCTGCATTGGGAATCTCTGGAACTGAATACCCTCAAACCGTTAGCCCTGATATCGCACCTGATATTAACACCCTGGCGGACCAGGTGAGCTCCACTTCATTCGACTATCTTCTCATTCACAAACAGACAGCGCTTTTCCGGGAGCTTAGCACGGACCCTGAATGGGATGTTCTCTATGAGGGGGAACGTTACTACCTTGCTCGCATGGATGACAGACTGACAGGATTCATTGGGAACAAACTCCGAACAACCGCGCGCAAAGCGAGGAGGTAAACTCCGGCTTGCCGTCTTTGCCTCGTGCCTGAGATCCGTGACGTTATCCGAACCTACAGATAGCCCGCTGGTAGGGCATCTCCCCTATGATGCTTCAATACCAGGCAGATACCTTTTGGTAGAATCGAGCCACGATCCCTTGCATTGGCCTTTAGCCACACATCGCGACTGAAAATCACGCGGCTTAAAGACTCGAACATCGCTAGTAGTCCGTCTACGTTGTTTTGATGGGTAGCGTTCGCCGCGGCGAACTGTATCGAGGGCATCCTGCCCTCCCCATGTGAAGGCGAGACGTCTTCATGATCCGCCTCAGGCGGACTAATCCGAACCCTACATACCTCATTGCAAAGTTGACGGTGTACTAGTGTGCGTATGAGCATCAGGGTTGAGAAAGTTAAGCGGAGCAAAGGCTACTGTGTCATGTTCTAGCAAAGAAGAAAAGAACTTGAAAGAACCTCCAGGCTTAGGATATTCTTTTCCGTTAGTTATGTTAACAATTTCAAAACAACGATGACTTACACGTATATTTTGTATCGGGGTGGCCGGGGTTTTCGGAGTCCGGCGGATGCTTTGTAATTTACGTTCTATGCAAAGAGTATTAGACGGATCAGTATAATACTCCAAGGATAAAGACTGTAACACAATGTAAATAAGTGAAAAGAGAGGACTTGTTGCTAATTTTTAAGACGACTTTTCCGACTTCTTATACTGCCAGGTTCGCATTTTGGGTCTCTTATATTGACCCGGATAATCAATGTTAGCCATAAGATTAATATGAAACGCAGACGATTGAAAGCATCCGAGAAACTTATGGATCGTATAGTCTTTTATAAGACTATGCTATGGGGCGTTTCTTCTGCCGTTTTATTCTCGTGCTGTATTATGGGATTGTCGGCATTGGAAATGTATAAGCGCGGTTCTATTATATATTTCGGATGGATGCTAAGTATTAGTCTTATTGTGATCTTGATTCTTGTTTCCTTGTTTGATATGATTAGACATACGCCTTTCAGCTTCTATGGAATACTGCTATTGGGATCATTGATACCACTTATCGTTTTAATTTCTGCATTGGCAACAGGCTTGATATTTCAGCATCGGAATGAATTACTTGAAGTCGATTTTTATGGTATGGAAATTCAGACGGATAAAAAAGCATATGATGAATTGATGCGGATAATGAATAAGGGAATTCTATCTGATAAGGAAATGAAGCAATTACTGTCTGATAAGAATAGCCCCGAACAAATAGAGAGATATCTTGATAACCGTATTGAGGAATCGCTTGATATGATTATTCCATGGAAAAGATCCATTCCCCCTGAAAGATGGGAACGCCAAACATTCATTGGTTTCTACATAACGGGATTGTTGTGTTTTCTATCTTCCATCTGGTTACACATCATTACAAAGAAAAAAGAAAGAATGTGGGATTGTATTTTAAAGAATCATAAGCAAAAAATGGCCAACAATTAAATCCAGCTGACCTAACGGCGGCTGATTTTCATCGTTAGAATTCAAGTTTCGTAAGTCTCTGAGTTCTCGACAAAAGCAGGCATTTGTTTAAATATTATTTTACGAGCTGCTATCCTTTCAAATAAAATGTTATAGTGATTTCTTTAAATAAACATTAAGAGCCTGATAACAAAAATGGCTGTTCATAAATTTCATATTCCAGTAATGGGAATTGGCTTTACTATTGATACGCCAATCAGAGTTGCTAAATACGGCATTTCTTCTGTAATTTCACTTGTGGACGACTTTCTTATGGAAAAAATGCGGGAATTTTATTGTAAGAAAACGAACATACCTTTTGTTGCTATTGGCAAAAGTGAAGAGGATTTTCGGGCTCGAAGAATTACTTCGTATTTAAATCTAATCGACAATATTGTGAACAAGAAATTTAAAGAATTAAGAGCCTCTTCATTTGAAAAAGGAAGCGAAATCATTAAATATTTAGAAATGTTGCCTGATGATTCAAAGTTAAGGCATGTTTATAATAAAATGCTTCAAACAAAAGATCTTCAAACAAAAGATAATGAAACCATAAAAAAGATGCAAAACTGGTTAAGAGAAAATTTGTTGGTAGGTTCAATAGATGTAAATATCATGACCAAACTTGATAAGGCAAATTTCAAAGGGGAAAAAGAACTTTCAATTGAGTATAACGACGGGCATGCTGCCTTACGCGGATTTGCTTTAAGTGATTTGAATTCATCCATCGTTTTATCGGCGGGTATAAATCCACGATTATATGGCTACATGGCAAATTTTGAGGATTTTTATCCTGACGACAATGGCTTTCTAAAAAAAAGGATCATATTAAAGGTTAGTGACTATCGGTCAGCTTTAACACAGGGCAAATTTCTAGCAAAAAAAGGCTTGTGGGTATCAGAGTATCGTATTGAATCAGGACTAAATTGCGGCGGTCATTGTTTTGCCACCGAAGGTTACCTGTTAGGACCAATCTTAGAAGAATTCAAAAAGCACAAAGAAGAACTTATCCATTTAACTCATGAACTATTTGTCACAGCCCTGAAGAACAGAAACAAACCCTTTTCCGACACTCCTTTATACACTAAAATTAGCGTTCAAGGCGGTATTAGTAATTCAAGAGAGCAAAATTTTCTCTTCAATTATTACAAAGTTGCTTCAACGGGATGGGCTTCTCCGTTTCTTTTAGTACCGGAAGTTACCAATGTAGATCAAACCACACTTAGATTATTGAGTAATACAAAAGAGGAAGATCTTTATTTAAGTAATATTTCTCCTCTCGGAATTCCTTTTAATACTTTAAAGGGCAATACCAAAGATGAAGAAAAACGGGTATTAATAGAAAAAGGAAGACCCGGAAGTGCTTGTCCCAAAAAAATTCTCCTTTCAAATAAAGAATTTACCAAACAAGCTATTTGTACAGCTTCACGTCAATATCAAAATCTAAAAATCAAGAAACTCGAGCAAGAATCTCTTGACCAAGATGAACATGAAAATTTATTTAGCAAAATTGTTGAAAAATCATGCATTTGTGTTGGGCTGGGTACGGCGGCTTTGCTGGTAAATAACCTGGACACAACGGTAGAAGGAAACGGCGTCTCTGTTTGTCCGGGACCGAACATAGCTTATTTTTCAAGGCTTGTTTCGCTGCAAGAAATGGTAGCTCATATATATGGCAGGATAAATATTTTGAACGAAAATTGTCGTCCAAATATGTTCGTCAAAGAATTAGATATGTATGTGGATTATTTAAGAAAAATGGTTGAGGAAAGTCTTAAACCACTTAGGGAAAAACAAACTAAATATTTTAAGTCCTTTCAAAATAATTTACAAGAGGGAATTAATTACTATAAAAATCTATTCTCTACCGTGATAGAAGAATCAAAAAGTGTGAAAGATAAATTGCTCGCCGAATTAGAAAAAGTAGAAAAAGAACTTTTCTGTATTCAGTTCTGATCCATAATATATGAAACTTGAATTCTAACAACCACTGCACCAGACGCCGAAACAAGTGTCGCGAATTCTTAAGTTTTGCCATCCTCATAAAGTTTTGTTTGCTACCAAAAGCCAGTTGCTCCGCATGTTTCATGCGCTGGCGAGCTTTATCGTTAAATGAGCGACAAAAGGTGCGACAAATCCTCCAGAGGCGGACAGGTCGCACCGCTACAAAGAAAAATCGAATTATGGGACGGCCACACAGGCGGTGTTTTGAATCGTGCTTCAAGCGAAAGCAAAAATACCGTCTCGCGCCATTTTGTCCAAGAACAATCTTGCACAAGACAAGGAGATATGCCCGTGAAATTCAAAACGCTGGCAATTGCTGTCATTATTGCGGGAATTTTATTCGGATGCAGAAGTATGATTGAGACAAAAGTGGGCCCGAAACAGGACAAAACGTGGCGTGCTATACACCTCATCGGTTACTCGGATGATGATGCCCTTCGGACGCTAGAAGAGAACATACCTATCCTTGCTGAAATGGGCATCAATGTCCTGATTCTCGAGGTAGACTACGGATTTGAGTTCCAGTCACATCCAGAGTTACGCAGAGGAAAGAAGCCTATCACGAAAACAACCGCACGCTGGCTAGCCGAGCGTTGCCGGAAACATGGCATTCGACTCATCCCGCAGTTTCAGTGTCTTGGACACCAGTCATGGAAAGAAAACACGGCTCCCCTCCTGACCAAGTACCCGGAACTCGACCTTACGCCAGGTGCGTTTCCGAATAACAAAGGCATCTACTGTCGAGAATGGGATCCGCTGAATCCCAGGGTGAACGAAATCGTGTTCCCATTGATGGATGAGTTGATTGATGCATTTCAAGCCGACGCCTTCCATGTCGGAATGGACGAAGTGTTCCTGCTGGGCAACGAACATTCTCCGTCCACCAAAGGGAAGGATCCGGCAAAGCTGTTCGCTAAGGCAGTCAATGAATACCACGAGCATCTCGTGAAGAAGCGCCGCGTCGAGATGCTGATGTGGGGTGACCGCTTGATCGACGGAACGAAGTTCGATTTTGGCAAATGGGAATCGTCGAAGAACGGCACAGCGGCTGCTGTTGATATGATCCCAAAGGACATTATCATTTGCGATTGGCACTACCAAAAAAGATCTGCATATGAGTCGGTCCCCATGTTTGTCGAAAAGGGCTTTCGCGTTCTTCCAGCAGGGTGGAACAAGGTTGACGCTACAATAGCGCTGATAAAGTACGGCAAGACCCAGACAAGCCCTTTGATATTGGGGCATCTTTTCACGACATGGTCCGTAAAGAAAGATGCATTGGTTGAATATCCCCCTATTGTTAAGGGGCTGAAGATCCTGTTGGAATAATCGAAGACAGGAGACCATTACACATAGGGTAAAATAGGGTAAAATAGGGACAGACGGCATTTTAAATCGTGCTTCAAGCAAAAGCAGAAATACCATCTGGCCTTATTTTTTTTCGAACCGCCGCGCGGTCCCGTCCACTTAGCTCGATAGCGTGGGCGGCTATCGGCTGAGCCTGACAAAGCAAGACTTTGAGATAGCTGACACTCGAAGAGAAGTGCTGATGAAAACGATTGGGTTACTTGGTGGTATGAGTTGGGGAAGTACCGAACTTTACTATCGCTGGATAAACGAGGGTGTTAAAGAGAAGCTTGGCGGCCTTCATTCGGCCAGGATTGCGATGGTGAGTGTTGACTTCCAGGAAATCGAAGAGTTACAGCACAGCGGCGAGTGGGAACGAGCCGGTGAAGTACTTAGTGAAGCCGCTAGACGTATTGAAGCGGCAGGTGCCGACTTCCTTGTGATATGCACAAACACAATGCACAAGGTTGTGCCTCAAATAGAACGTGCGATCAACATCCCCATCCTCCATTTGGCTGATGCTACGGCTCGTCGAATAAAGGAAAGAGGAATGAAAACGGTCGGGCTGTTAGGAAGCAATTTTACGATGGAGGAAGATTTCTATAGGGGACGTCTGATCGAAAAGCATGGACTTACTGTAATTATACCTTCCGCAGCAGACCGTCAAATCGTCCACCGTATCATTTACGAAGAGTTATGTCTTGGAATCGTCAAGCCTGAATCCCGCGAAGAGTACTTGAGAATAATAAACAGGATGCGCGAGGAGGATGCCGAAGGCGTTATCGAAGGTTGTACAGAGATTGTCATGCTAGTGCAACAGAAACATACAGATATTCCGTTGTTCGATACTACGGCCATTCACGCGCAGGAGGCAGTTTCCGTAGCATTGGCTTAGGCAAAATAGGGCAAAATAGGGACAGACGGCATTTTGAATCG
>CAYVXD010000132.1:6377-11390 GCA_964454265.1 uncultured Candidatus Sumerlaeota bacterium
CCAGTTTCCGCCCCCGCAGGAAATCGCTTGACAATGCCGAGCGGTGAATCTACATTCCTAAAAGCAATGGCCCGATACCTAATATATTCCTTATGGGGTCTATTGGGGAAATGTCGGGCAATATGCTCAGCCAGTCGGGGGAGCGGTCTTTATGTTCCCCTGGACAAATCTATCGAAAGGAGAGGAGTACGATGCAAAAGGCAAGGTACGACAGAAGTGTATGGAGACAAGTGTGTTTCTGGATGATGGTGGGGCTTTTCTTATTCTACAGCGGAGCCAATTCCTTTGCCCAGCAGAGAACTGCGTTATCCCCGGAGAAGCAAGAGGCGGCTCAGAAAATGGAGGCACAATACGTTGCCAAGCAACTGAAACTCTCAGACGAAAACACCTCGAAGCTAGTGGCAGCGTACTTGAAAGCCCGAAAGAGCCTCACAGATGCGAGGCAGGCGCTCAGAGCCGAAGGAACGCGCGACTTCCAGGCATCCCGCGATCTTCAAGACAAAGAGAGCAAGAAACTCGAGGGTGAGTTGGGGAAGTTTCTGGACGAGAAGCAGGTGAAGAAAGCCATGGAATCCCTCGGAACCTTCAACACATCGTGGGACCGAATGGTAGATGCGCTGGCCGGATTCAAACTTGAAGAAAAGAATCTCGACAAAGCGCTCGACAAAGTGAATGCGTACGTTATTGACTCGACGAAGCTGATGCAGGAAGCCCGCGAAAGCGGCAGCTTTCAGGAAATGCGACCGAAATTTCAGGAACTCCGGGACAAGCTGGATAAGGCCATGGAAGGCATTCTTTCCAAAGAACAGCTGGAGCAGTGGAAGCAGGTGGCGGCGCGAAGGGGGAGAAGCTAAAGAGAAGCAGGAGCTCAGCCTTCAGACTGGGCATGGTAATCTACATGTAGTCAATTGGAACGAAATATGACGTGAAGAAATCCCGCCTATTTCGTTAACAGATTTCTCTGGGTAGAATAGGGACAGACGGCGTTTTGAATCGTGCTTTAAGGGAAAGCAAAAATACCGTCTGTCCCCATTTTGTCCCATTTTGTCCCAAATTAGATGAGGCCGTTGCACCGAGAAAGTGGTGGCAGTTCTGGCGTTGATATGGGGAAAATAGGGACAGAGAAGCTGTCCGACAATGATGCGTACCGCGAGATCTTTGGAGTGCGGTAGTGCCAACTACCGCTTTGTTTAGCACGAGCGCCAGCTGGTGCTTTTTGAAAGCATCTAAAAGAAAAAGGTGTTTTTCATGGTGGAAGCTATCGCTTCCACAGGCCAAGGCGAAAGCTGTCGCTTTCGCACTCCAAAAACTACACAACTCCCTATTCTCGGACAGTCACACAGACGGCATTTTGAATCGCGCTTCACGGGAAAGCAGAAATTCCGCCTGTCCCCAGTTTGTCCCAGTTTGTCCAGATTGGAGGGCTTGTGATTCATGAATCGAAACAGGTAGATAGGCAAAGGCATTGGGGCAGCTCTTGTCTGTTTGATGCTTTTTTCTTGTTCAATTAGATTGCATCGGCCAATTTATGGGTAATGGGAGGAACAATGAAGAAACAATTATCACAAATTTCGGGACTGAAGATTGCACTTGCCTTCACCTTGTTGGCATTTCTGCTTTGGAGCCAAACACCATCAGGAGCTCAGGAGGCCCCTGAAAAGGCAAAAGAGGATCAAGAGCAGGCATTACGTGTTAAACCCACTGTCACACTAGAAGATGCAGTGACGAGTCATATTGATCCGAACGAGGTTCGCCGTGGGATTCGAATGGGGGGCGAGAGAGGTAGGAGCCGTTCCCAGGTTTTTTATGAACGACTCATTGGAAAGGTGGAACCGGACCTGAAAGGTAAACCTGACCGTATTAGCCAGTATCTTGATTTATCCAAGAGTGAAATGATCGTGGACGGGAAGCTGTTCCCCTTCGACGTTCAGGGCGAGTGGAAAAGCAAAAATCAACTCCTGCTGAGCGGTTTTGTGGGTTATAAAGAAAACCTGACTTCTCTGCTGCTCTTTCTACAATATCTCGGGTTTGAGAATGTAGACAACCAGGTGGAAGTGCTTCCGAGTGAAAACTTGGGCAAGTTGAAATTTGCCCTGGTGAAAGTTCCTCATGCTTACAGTTATGCGAAACCAACCGAAAAAAGTGAACCGATGACACAGGGATTACTGGGTGATCCTGTCTACTTACTCAAGATGATGCCGGATGATTTCTTCCTGTGTCAGACAGCAGAAGGTTACGTCGGGTATATCAAGGGGGATCAGATTCAACGGGTGGATTCCAAGAAGTTTACCCGCTATCAGAATGGTCCCCAGGTGTACGTGTTGAAGGATCAAAAGAAGGAAGAGAAGCTGCTTATTCCCTTTGGAGCCCGACTTAAAAAAGCAGGTGACAAAGGGAGCGATGTGATTGTTGAATTGCCCGGTGGCTCCAAGGCCTCAATCCCCAAAAACCAGGTGGAAGTCCGTGAAAATCGCACTCATGAACGAATCGAAAACGCTATTAAGATTGCCGAACAGATGATGGGATCTCGTTATGCCTGGGGCGGGAAGACCTCTGAGGGAGTGGACTGCTCGGGATTGATCCAGTCGTCTTTTCGATCCCAGGGGATCAATATGCCCCGCGACGCCTATCAGCAAGCCTATGTTGGCTCTCTTGTCGCCACCCGGTGGTACATGGAAGGACTACGCCGGGGGGATATGTTGTTCTTCCTCGGCAGAAGAGGTACAATCAGTCATGTTGCAATCTACATTGGTGACGATCAGTATCTGGAAGCCTCAAGAGGGGACGTCCATTACACCAGTTTTAATCTGAAACATGAAAACTTCAACGAACGAAAACTCGAAAGTTTCTGCTTTGCAAAGCGGGTGCTGGATTGAGGTGTAACATCGAGATTGGGAGTGAACTCAACGAGGGTTGTGTAATAATACCCAGTATTCAATTTCCAGGAAAGGAGTCGTCCCAATGAACTCGAAACACAGACTACCGATCATTTTCTTCTCGATGATTTTCTTGACAATCGTAACACCACACCTTTTGGCAAACCAGGAGGCATCGCCAGCATCGCCCGAATTTCGGGCAGCCTGGGCGTCCCGGTTTGGGTGGCCGGACGCCGATCCGGAGAAGTGTCGTGAAAAAATTGTGCGGACTCTCGACAGGTTGGAAAAGGTTAACTTGAACGCTATTGTTTTTCAGGTGCGAGGTCAGGCCGACGTACTTTATCCCAGCCAGTATGAACCCTGGTCGCCCTTAATCGGTGGAAAAGACCCGGGATGGGACCCCCTGGCCTTTGCGATTGAACAAGCACACAGCCGGGGCATCCAGTTACATGCTTATGTTAACCCGATTCCGATGTGGCAGGGAAAGAATCCACCGCCGCACAGTACCCCGGAGCATATGTATCACCTTCACGGTCCCGAAATGGAAGAGTCCTGGGTCTGCCACGATGCCGAGGGGAAACCGATGACCGGAGAAGGGGAATACATTTATTTCAGTCCCGGCGTTCCTGGTGTCCAGGCTCATATTCGCAAGGTGCTGATCGATCTTGTCACGCGATACGACCTGGATGGCATTCACTATGACAGGATTCGTTATCCCGGTTCGAAGTCTTCCCATGATCCGATCAGTGAGAAGCGTTTCAAGGGTAATGGAAACCCGAAAAGGTTGAGCTGGGAGGACTGGCAGCGGGATCAGCTCAACAAGCTAATTAATGATCTGTATGCGCAAATTGCAGCGGTCAAACCCTGGCTTGTGGTTTCCTGTGCAGCGTGGGGAATCCATGATCGGACTGCGATCCCCGGCTATGACAAGTTTTCCAGCGGCTACCACGATTACTACCAGGATACGGTGACCTGGGTGCATCAAGGCGGGATGGATGTCCTTATGCCAATGATGTACTGGGATATTCCGGACCCGAAACCGAATTGGGATGAATTGGCGGATTACTTTGTCGGCAAAGTCGGGCGCGAGCATTGGGTAGGTGGTATGCGCGGCCGGTACAGTGCCGATGAGCTGATCGCCGAGATCCAGTACGCCCGGAAGAAAGGGGGGCTGGGAACTGTCGTTTGGGGAAGCGGTTCGATTACAGGTGATGAAGGACGGGAGAAATTCCTCAAGAGCATTTACAAAGAAAAGGCGCCCATCCCGGAGTTACCCTGGAAGACAAATCCCAAACATGGAATTCTCAGTGGCTGCGTCGTCGATCAGAGCGGTAACCCTATAGAAGATGCGTTCCTGGAACTGAAAGACCATGCTGAAAAGTGGACTTCCAGCGCTGATGGGTTCTTCGCCTTCCTCAAAGTCAAGCCGGGAAAGCACACCATGAAAGTATCCGTTCCGGGCTCGCCGGATCGGGTCTATACTGGCCTTGAGGTTTCTGCCGGAGCCGTGACTTCTTTGAAATGCACTCCTTTGTCGAAGGAAGCGAAAACAACCCATTACAGGATCATTACTCCGCGAAGACCATAGGCTTACCGATTTTGGGTTAACAATGGCCTGCCTGTCAATACTGAGGGCAGGGTGCGTGTGAACGGCACGGATCTATTGCAGTGGAGATTCGTTACGATGAAAGGAGAATGGATAGAAAATCGTTCACGTTGATTTTTGTCCGCCGTTTTCAGCGTAATTCTCGCTGCTTTAATCTCCCCGATGTCTCCTTTATGGAGAGTTATTGGGAAAATTCAGACTAGGAGGGCTTTTGAATCATGAATCGAAACAGGTGGATAGGTAAAGGTATTGAGGCAGCTCTTGTCTGTTTGATGCTTTTTTCTTGTTCAATTGGATTGGAGGGGGCAGTTTCCATGACGGCAGATAATCCGGCGGATTCCAGCCAGCTGCAGGTGGAGGCTTTACTGAAAGCCATTAAGGGAAAACGCGTGGCACTCCTGACAAATCCCACCGGCGTGGACGGGCAGCTGAACCTGATCGCCGACATTATCAACGAGGCACCGGACATCAAGCTCGTGGCGTTTTTTGCCCCTGAGCACGGGCTCCGAGGTGATCTCCAGGCCGGAGGCC
>CAYVXD010000133.1:0-9730 GCA_964454265.1 uncultured Candidatus Sumerlaeota bacterium
GAACTTGATTCGTTTCACCAAGTTACTACTTGACCCTACATATAAAACACGATTATTCTTGTTTGTAAGAACATATACATATCCTAATCTATTTCTCATATCATTAGTCATTATAGGAGTAAGATCCTTCGTCGCTTCGCTCTCCGCCTACGGCGGACAGTCGGCGTTATAGAAAACTCCCCGACTGCTCAGGTAAAATAGGAAGGGGAGTCACGGCCCGTGGCGTGAGGTTCACGTCTTCATTTTCATCCGCTGGAGCAGTTCCTGGAGCTTCTCGCGTGTCTCTTCGGTAATTTTTTTCCAGGGAATACGTCGCTGCTTGGCATCTGTTGCCTCAAGTTCGCTTAAGGCCGAGACGAGCCGTTGCAGCTCTGTTTCGATTTCCCGGCTGAAGGTGATATCCTCTTTGCGTTTATCACGCAAGTGGTCAATCTCAAGGCGATAAATGCGCGACCTATCTGCTCCCTTCAGGATAATATATTCTGTAATGATCACGACCAGGATAATGAACGAAAATGGGCTGTAGAGGATAGAGAGAAAGGTGGACAGGCTTCCGGTAAAGAGTAGCAAAACACAGAGGAGGACAGCCACAAGGATCAGGATTTCTGCCGCACTCACAGTACGGCGTTCTCGGCCCTGCTGGCTCTCCACGTTCATCCTGCGCCTACCTTTCAGAAACTGAAATGCCGTGAGACTTCAGTAAATCGTTGAAACTACTATGATTCTTTATACAGAGCGAAACATAAAAATCAACTAAATAAGCGCTGCCAGTGCGTCTCGCAAGATCCGTCAACCCTCGCTTCAGATTAGAACATGGCGTTGAGTTAAGGGACGATCCAGTCGGGTAATGGTAGGGGCGGGGTTTCCCCGCTCAGGGCGAGGAGACCTCGCCCCTACATCTGCCTCTTTAGTGCTTGTACGAGCACGTAATCTGGCGTGGCGATGGGCGCGAAGTGCATGCCCTTGATCCTACCTGCTTGTGGTTTCATCGCCCATGGCCTTATTCACCATTTATCCCTTCCATACGCCATATTGTTGGGGTAAATCATGCCAACAGCCCATCAACAGCCAATCTTTTTACTTAATCTAGCAGCTCTTTCATTAGGTTGACGGATTAGGGGTATCTCGCCGCAGCAAGAATATAGACTCTCCCCTATCCGTCCCGGAAATGACAAATTGGGCGCGCTATGAACGTAACACCACAGCCTGGAAAAATGGAGATGAATGAATCCGCCCAGGCCGACATGTCCGATAGCTCACCTGGCAGGATGACGTCAGCTTAGAGGCCCCAGAATGGCATTGACCTTATGGAGCTTTCCATCAGCCATGATAGGAATCATCGGCTTTTCCAGAATCTGCCCATTACACGCTAAACTCTGTACCCCGCGGTTCACATGATGCGGATTGCTCACGGAGATCTCATAGCTTGCGCTGCGAAACGTGCGTTTTACAGTGTAGCCATCCCAATTGCGGGGAATGCAAGGGTCAACCACCAGGCCATCGTAAGCCGGACGCACGCCTAAAAGGTAATCAAGAGCAATGCGCAGTATCCAGACACTTGATCCGGTAAGCCACGAATGGCTCGCCTGTCCGTATGTCGGATGATCGGGGCTAGTGACGTATTCAGCGTAGACGTAGGGCTCGACCTCATAGCGATCAATATCAATCTCCGGGTTCATGGGCAGCATCTGGCGGTAAATCTCATAGGCCTGTTCGGCTCTACCAGCCATGAGATAGGCCAGCACGCCCCAAGCAGCCGCATGATTGAACACCGCACCGTTCTCCTTCTTGCCCGGGACGCACCGGGTTACTAGTCCAATTTGCGGATTGATAGTTGCATAGGGTGGGTGAAGAATCTTCGGGCCTTTGGACGTGGAGAGGTGCTCCCCCACAGAGTCGAGGCATTGCGCAACACGATTTCCTTCAGCCACCGCGCTCATGATGGCCCAGCTCTGGGCGTTAAGAAAGATCTTGCCTTCCTTGCACCTGACCGAGCCGATTCTTGCGCCGGCATCATTCGTGCCGCGAATGTACCAGCGCCCATCCCAGCAATAGCGGTTGATTGCACTCTTAATCTGGTCGTACCAATGCTGATAGTGTGTCGTTTGTGGATGCTTGCATTGGCCGAGGAGCTCGATCATTTCTCTCAGGACGTAGCAGAGAAACATTGAGCCCCAGACCGTCTCGCCCTTTCCTTCTCGGCCCAAATAATCCAGAGTGTCGTTCCAATCGCCGGGCCCGAACAGGAGAAGTTTACGGGGGCTGAGCCGCGTCAGGCTATAGTGGAGTGCACCGAGTAAATGTTTCATGAGTGATGCGTTGCCGCCATCCACGTAAGGCACCAGGCGCTTGAGAATCTCAAAGTCGCCTGTCTCTTTCACATACATGCAGGCAACAAATGGAAGCCATAGCGCAGTGTCTGAATGGCCGGTTTGCTCTCCCCCACCGCTTGTCGGATAGTAGCAGTGGAAGGTCTCACCACTCTTGAATTGTTGCTGCGCCATCTCAAAAATCCGGTCACGCACCCAGGCAGGGCGTGTGAGCAGAGGGCCAAGGCTATCCTGGCAGGAGTCGCGAAATCCGCGGCCAAACAGCAGGCCGCCGTGGTAGTAGGAAGCATTGCGCGAACACTGGAACGCAACTTTGGCCTGGTATTGGTTCCAGCAATTCAGCATTAGCTGCATTTCCGGATCGGGAACACTCACCTGGATGGCACTGAGGTAGTCATCCATTTCTTCTTTCAGCCGCGTAAACGCAGCCTCAACGGTGGCCAGTTGTCTGTATTTCCCGACAAGATTTCGGGCGTCACGTTCCGGGTGCTCGCAACCTACTACGCCGAGCAGGATCGGAAATACCAGATCCTCGCCGGGCTTCAAGACAACGGGCATTTTCAAGACAGCCACCGCATCTCCGGCTGTAATTGCGCTGTTGTAGATGGTTCCAAGCTCAATGGCCCGGGGGTTCTGTTCTGAACGCCACCGGCCGATGAACTGGGCTTTTGACCCGTCAAACCCGTCCACGGGCAACCCGGACGCCATAAATGCCCACCTGTTCCAGGCCTGGTTGGACTGTCGCACGGTCGCGCGGTTGAACGTCACCCAGTACCGCTTAGTTGCCAGCAGTATCTCATCGTCCGCGAGAAAGCGTACCGTATTGAAATGCTGGTCATTCGGCTGATTGATCAGATCAACAAGTGCATGGCCCAGACACAGCTCAACGTAAGCATACAGGCTCAGCTCTTTCGTGGTATTTCCGGTATTGACCAGCTCGACTTTCCAGATTTCCAGATCATCGTCAGGGACAAAGTAGGTCACTCGCGAGCGAATGTCACGATAGCTTGACTCGATGATGGTGTAGTGAAGCCCATGACGGCAGACGTAGGAAGTCAGAGGCGTAAACGTGGGCTGCCAGGTGGGTGACCAATAGCGGCCATCCGCGTTGTCTCGGATGTAGAGGTAGCGGCCTGGCCGATCCGGGGGTAGGCTGTTGTAGCGCCATCGGGTGATGCGGCCATCTCGTGGCGAAAGGTAAAAACTGTAACCGCCGGCTGTATTTGAAATGAGGCCCGTATATTTCCCGTTGGTGATATAGTTGATCCAGGGAGTAGGGGTATCAGGGCGTGTGATAACGAACTCGCGCGCCTGGGTGTCGAAGTACCCGTATTTATTTGTGAGCCACTGCGAGGAGGCTTGCGACGAGGATGCCTGAGAGTGATCATGCATTGCAGATGGACTCCAAGGTGATAGAAAGTATTAAGAGCACCTAACAAAAAGAACAATCAAACCACGACGGCACGACAGGTACTGCATCTATGCGCGCTTCCGTGAATTTAATCTCATAATGTAGGGGCGAGGTCTCCTCGCCCATGGGCGGGGTAACCCCGCCCCTACGTCCTTTCTGTACGTTGTGTCGTAGTGGTTAGTGCGCCTTAGGCGCACATTTTGATACTGTCTCTAAGGCACTATAACTCGGCTCTTAAGTTCATTTGAATAGTTTTAACTTTTTGCATGGCTGTCAACAAGTTTTTCCCATGATAGCAGGGCGCATGGCGCCATTTTGCGAATGCAAGCGTTCCGAAGCGCCGTTAGGCCGAGGAAACTCCTGACACGAGGGCAAGGCTCCGAGGGCCATTCTGGTTTTGACGGCCAGGTAGGTATCTATTAAGCGGGCTTTGCTCGGTTGGGCAGCAAGGTTCGCCTATTGACTCCCCTCAAGCCGAGCAGGCTGATTTAGGAATCATAAGGCAAAAGGAACGCGGCTATTGAAAGCATTGAAAATATTAGTCTACCTAAAAAGCGCGCTTCCCTTTAGTAAAAGGAGGAAAGCAAGAACGGCGCTCAGGCTAAATAAATTGAACGGAGGTGTTCGAGTTCAGCTCTGCACTGAAGCTTCCAGCTATCCCGAGGGCACTGTTGGCACGGTCCTCTAAGTGCCGAAGGTAACCGACGCCGATGGTTGCTAAATACCGGCCGAGCTGGACCTGGTTCTCTTAATCAGGTGACTGACGGGGCCAAACTTCTCAGAGAATCCTTTTATTCCATAAATTGGTGGCGTTCTCGTCTTAATAATTTATAACCGATAGAGGCACATCTATAGAGGAATGGGCTTTTTTTACCGTGGTGTTTATTGTCAAGGAATGTTTATGTGTGTTTTCCGCACTAAAAAGCTCCTTTTTAAACTTGATATTTATGGTATGGGAATAATGGTTGGGTGAGAGAAGGGTATCGAAATGCAGGCTTACGTTATCAAAAGTTACTTTTGTAATCTGAAATGGCTGTTTACCACGATGTGTGATTTTAATTTCTTTTGCAATTATTTCCTTTGTATTCCTCTCAGTAAGGCGGAAAAGCATACCGGCAGGTGTTAGAGACCATACAGAACATATTTTTGCCTTCACGGAGATTTTAATTTGTGGCTTTGTGGCCAAGGTGGTTTCTATAACAATTCTGCCAGAAACCTCCTGGATTTCATTATTCGTTTTAAACTCGGCAATAAAAGGATGCTTAATATATGGATCAGTTTTCTTCTTTTTACCGCGTATGATTTTTAAGCCCTCTACATTCGTGGTTATATTTTTTATGCGAAAGCCTTTTGATTGAAACACGTAAAGACTAAAAGGAATTTGCGCAATTCCTCCAGCGGGAATTTCGCCAAAGGATAACCAAGGAGGAACAATTTCTATGTCCCTGATTATTAAGGCCCTTATTGGCACATTTGCATATGGTAAAAGCGGATCAGTTGATTGAAATTTTATTTGACTAACATCAATGCCATATTGTCGGCCACTGTCATAACGGCCAAGAATTTTTTTAGTTTCTCCTGGTTTCAGTTCAAGTTGGTACGCTGATAGAAAAGTACAGCTGCAATCGGCTTGAATATTATAAATATAAAAAGGCTGTGAGCCGGTATTTGTAAGAGGAATAGAAAACTCTCGACTTTCTCCGCCGCCAATTTTGCCTAAATCAAGCACGGGCTCAAGTAGCTTAATATTTGCATGCCTTTGTAATGGGTCAACTACCAGAAAGACACCACTCCATGTCCTTTTAAAATCAGCTTTCTTAAGAAAATATTCCTTTGGATAATCATAAATCTGGACACCTCGTTGGGTAGCTTCTGTAAGGAGTACGAAGTGGCTGTTTTGAACCTGGGCGATGCCCATTTTCTCTATCGAAAGGAGCTCTTCATAAGAGAGTCTCATCCCAAGAGTCCCAAATCCTGCTAAATTTAGGCCGCCCTCCAAATCATACAGGGACACCAATCCTTTTTCTGGGGCCATTATTTGAGAGAGTTCTTTCATATCGGGGACAATAACGTCATGAAGCTGGCAAAGGCGGAGCAAACAATGAAATGCACAATTTTTCTCTAACTGCCCGCTCGAACCAAAGAGATGGGTATGGAAGAATGGGATTAAGATTATTATACATAAAATCGTTTTATGCTTTACAATGTCAATACTATTTCTGTTCACTGCCCAACTCTTACTTTCGCCTCCACTTGCGAATAGGTAAGGTCAAAGTAATCAGAAATAATAGAGCCTTCTTCGGATGGAATCTGTTCCCGGCGATGGGGCCCATTGACAGAGGTCTCCTGGGTAATGTCGTCGAATACCCTAGCTCCTTCTGGTATGGTAAAGTTAATGATTTGCAAAGAAGGATCTGATACGAGTTCAAACTTCCACAGCTTTATCGTTCCTGAATATACTAATGAATAGGGCGGCCGGGAAGTGTAGTTCTTAACCTCAATTGCCTCTGGGATCCATATGTCAGGGGCAATTTCTTTACCCTGGGTTACAGTCTGGTGCACAAATAAGTTGCCTGAAAGATAATGTTTCATTTCCAAAACCATCGTTCGATCAAGCGAGATACGAAACTCAAATTTATGCTGAGGGCCAACAAGTTTGCCGTAATCATCTTTTGCAGCCCCGGTAAAGGTTATAACTGCTATTGGCTCGTCGCTTTTGTTGTAAATATTTTCAATTTTAACGTCTTTGGATTCTCGTAAAGCCTTGCTAAGAGGCGTAGCAATGATGTATTCTGGCAGACGATTTTGCGCTAACCAAATTATATTAGCTGGCAGAATCAAATTTGTGGTAGCTTCGTTATTATCACCAGACCATACAGTGCTTCGGTGTCCGTCATAAAATTCTGTTACATGATTAACTGGCATGGAGCCGGCTGTAGTATCAAGTTGTTCAACCAGAAGCTGCTCTCCCCGCTTTATCAAAGCTACGCACAGAGCAGTTTTCGTTCCGTCGCTGCGTGTTCCTGATCTGGTGTATAGCATATTACTATTTTCCAGGGTCTTTTCCTTAATTTCAAAACTCTGCGCAATTTGCTCAACAGTTATCGAGGAAGCAGAGAAAGCTTGAGCAACTAAAAGCACGGGGATAAGTGACAGAAGTATGAGTCTCATGGCTAATCCTCCTTTTTGTTTAAACTGTCAACTCGAATAAAGCCGCGAACGGCAAAATTCATCGCTACGACATTTTTCATTACCAATAATAACAGGCCCAGTAACCGTACCAGCAGGAACCCCAACAGTGTTCAGTAGGAACGCAGAAGGACCAGTACGGTGGACCTTCTGTCACGCAGGTCCCTAAACATAACAGGCCACAGCTAACAGTATCTCCTTCTACAAGGCAGTGCTTATCGGCAGGAACGAAGATTAAGAAGCTCTCGCCAGTTACTTCACAAACACAACATCCTGCCTCTGGACTGGCTAGATAAGGAATACAATTATCGTAGCCAGGGATCGGATGGAGGTTACAAACCCTGCCAGCATTCAAAGGGGTCTATTGCACCGCACTTAAAACTTATTTTTTACAACAGACAAAAGTATATTCATAGTATTGATAATGTCAAGCTTTTTTTGTAAAAAATTTTATTCTGTATATATTATAATTATCAAGCGATTAAAGTATAACTAAGTCGTCTTGTTTCAACAATAAGAATATTTTCTATTGACACAGGAATCCGTAAGTACTAAGATAGATGTAGATAAGAAATTTGTTCTTTAAGGAGGGTAAGAAAAATGGATAAGGGAAAAAAGTGGGTGTTGAAAATTGCTGCGGCTGCAATTCTTATTGTGATTATCGGCTTGATGAACTTCAGCCTGCTTAGTTGTTTAAAAGAATCAAAAAGGGTTGTTCCCAGCAAAGAAATCTCAGAGGGGACCGCTACAGGCGAACTGAATCGTATACCAATTTGCATATTAAGTGTCCTAAATTTGGCAACTGGGGATAGGAAAAGAGCTGCCTACTATTTGAGCTGGAAAAATTTTGGCGATTTTGGGCCATTTATTTCGCAAATGTGTATAAGCACGCCTGGCATGCCGTGAATCTTAGTATTATATTCGATAGAGTTAGCTGCTTCTTTTATGGTGGTAACAAGGAAGCCCAATGCAGTGCTGGAGTCTATTCTGGTTCACACGCAGGGATAATACGCTGGAATGAGAGAGGCAACTCAAGACCGTTTTCCTCAAGCAGGGCTCGGTCTCTAAGGATCACGGCAGGCATACCCTCTGTAACAATTCGTCCACGATTCAGGATGATGCAGCGCGTGCACACCTCGAGAACCAGATCCAGATCGTGGGACGCCAACACCAGAGTTTTTCGATTTTTCTGAAGAAATGTAATCAGCTGTCGGCGGTGTTTCGGGTCCAGATTGCTCGACGGCTCATCAATCACCAGAATCTCGGGCTGGACAGAGAGAATGGTAGCAATAGCGATGCGCTTCTGTTCGCCTGAGCTCAAATGAAACGACGAATGACGCTCGTAGTCCTGCATTTCGACCTCAGACAGCGCCTGGTGCACTCGCTTATGAATTTCCTGGGCATCGAGTCCGAGATTGAGTGGGCCAAAGGCAACGTCTTCAAATATGGTTGGACAGAAGAGCTGATCCTGAGGGTCTTGAAACACCAGGCCCACTTGCTGGCGGATGCGCTTGAGCGTGGCTTCAGACACCTCAATGCTAAATACTTTCACCACGCCGTCACCGCGCTTAATACCATTGAGCTGCAGCAGGAGCGTTGATTTTCCAGCCCCATTGGGTCCGACCAGGGCTACCTTTTCGCCTTCCTGCACCCGGAATGATACGCCATCGAGTGCACGCGTGCCATCGGGATAAGTATACGATAGATTCTGGACTTCAATTGCCATGCGCACTGTGGAGGGTTCGTTGGTCGAATCAAACATAGAGGAGAGCTCCAAGCACCTTGATAATAGCCAGCAGTGTGAGAAACAAAGCTGCGAGAAGGCCGTCCGTAGTGGTCAGGCGCGGACGCTCCATTACGCGTACGGAGCCGTCAAATCCGCGCGATGTCATTGCCTGGTAGACGCGTTCTCCGCGCTCATACGTGCGCAGAAAGAGCACGCCCACCAGCTGGCCGAACGACGTCAGATTGCGCCGCCTGCGTAGTCCAAAACGGCGTGCCTCATGTGCCGTCAGCATCCGTTCGGCCTCGTCAATCAAGAGGAAGATGTAGCGGTACATAAAGGAAAGGATCATGATCACCAGCCGGGGAACGCGAAACGCTTGCATGGCATGTAAAATCTGAATAAATGGCGTTGTGGCTGACAGCAAGATCATTGTGGCGAGCGCAAGATATGCCTTACACACGACATTGAGAAAAATATAGATGCCTTCCTGGCTTATGCGCAGAGGAACGACGAAATGGCCTTCCCAGAGCGTGGTTCCCCCTTTCATGAACGGAAGAAAAATTGCAACCAGAAGAATGAAAGGAAAGAGAATGAGCGACTTCTTAACAATGTGCAGCACGGGTACGCGAGAGATCAGAGTGAGGAGTGCGAGGAGCAGCGCAAAGAGGATAAATTCTGCCGGCTGCCGAGGAGGCGTCACTACAATAGCCACGAGTAGCGCCACTGCGCTCAACATTTTAATCCGTGCATCAAGACGATGAAGCGGGGTGTCGAGATCGCTATATTTGTCGAGAAAGTCATGGTGCATCGGTGGTGCGTCCTTCGTGCGGTGCCGACCTGCGCTGAGTCAGCCGGAGCAGACCATAGGTGAATGCAAGCACGAGAAAGAGTCCCACCAGCCCAGCGAGGAGCACGGCGAGAAAACTCGAGTGGACACCCGGGAATTCATAATCTGGAATTACCGAAGGGACAACGGTCTGTTCATTCGAAAGAAAATTCAGCTGGCTGGCGGTCTTTTCAAGTCCATCTGGCAGCGGAGAAGCAAATGGGGCAAGAAACAGGCCGATCACGCAG